>NZ_MUFD01000025.1:0-51864 GCF_001995405.1 Salinivibrio sp. AR640
ACTTACTACAGTTAAGTAAAATACATAATAAATTATTTTTCATTCTGTTTTAGAGAACGATGAGCCGACTCAACTACCATCATTTGTATTATTTCTGGCAGGTGGCACGTCATGGCAACCTGACCCAGACCGCCCGTAACCTGCATATTTCGCAGTCGGCGCTGTCGTCACAAATCAAGCAGCTTGAGCAGGCGATGCAGGTGCAATTGTTTGAGCGGCAAGGTCGTACATTGACGTTGACCGAAAGTGGCTATCAAGCGATGAACTATGCCGAAGAAATATTTCGCCAAGGGGAAGAGCTTGAGCAGTTGTTATCCAGTGGCGGGGCGCTGTCCAGTGCCACGATTCGCATTGGCACCTTATCGACCATGTCGCGGAACTTTATCGAGCAGTTTATTCAGCCGTTGGTGAATCAACGGGAGTGCCGTTATGTGTTGCAGTCGATGGATCAAACCGGCTTGCTCCATGCGCTGTCTGATCACCAGCTGGATTTAGCACTGACCAATATTGCGGTGCGTGGCACCAATAAACAGATTTGGCAGTATCAGCAACTAGCGCGCCAGCCAGTGGCGGTGATAGGTTGGCCGGGTAAAGCTTTGTCGCCCACCTTAGACGCCAGCTATCAACACCAAGCGTGGGTGTTGCCTTATGGCGATAACCCAATTCGCTCGGGGTTTGATGCCATCTCTGCGCAATATCAACTCAAGCCTTACATCATGGCAGAAGCCAATGATATGGCGATGCTGCGCCTTTTAACCCGAGACAATGATGCGTTAGCGGTGATGCCCGAAGTGGTGGTCCGCGATGAGCTAGATAGTGGTATGCTTACCCGCTACGCTTTACTGCCGAGTGTGTATGAGCCGTTCTATGCGGTATCGATTAAACGTCAATGGGTACATCCGAAATTGAATTCGCTTTTAGATGCGTTCAGTGCGTCGCCGCTCGCGCATGGCGACGACCTTCCCGGCGGCAACGGTCAGAGCAATACCTAACGTCGTCCCAACAGCGTGCCCACTTTTTACGCCACGTAAACGGGCGTTCGCACATCAAACATATCTTGCTGGGGAGGTGTGGCTTTTTATGCGCCATCTGGGTTGCCTCCAGTGGATTGAGTGGCAGGTAAACGTGATTTTTTAGTGCGCTTTTCTGCGTGCCCCGGGCTTTTTCGTTGTTCAGGGCTGTTTGTTGGCTCAGGGCTATTTGTTTGCTCAGGGCTGCTTGGACGCACATGGGTGGCGAGGATCCGTGCTTTTTCGATACGAACCGCGTCTTGTTGACGAAACGACCATAAAATATCACGCGCACGTTTGCCAGTTTGTTCGATATCGACAATAGGTTTCGGGTAGTCTTCACCAAGCACCACCCCGTACATCATCGCTTCCATATCGGTCATTTGCCACGGGGTGTGGATCAAACTGTCGGGCAAGGGAGAAAGCTCAGGTAACCATTCACGAATAAATGCCCCTTCCGGATCTTGCTCCTGCGATTGTTTCACTGGGTTATAAATGCGCAGGGTATTGGCGCCTGTCACGCCAGCCTGCATTTGAAACTGGGGGTAGTGAATGCCGGGCTCAAAATCGAGAAATAGCTGCGCCAAATGATGCACACCACGCCGCCAGTCAATCAGTAGGTGGTGGGTTAAAAAACTGACCAGCATCGCCCGCATACGAAAGTTGATATAGCCGGTGGCGTGTAGGCAACGCATACAGGCATCGACGAGCGGATAACCGGTATGACCTTGTTGCCATGCGAGCAGATGCGCATCGCTCTGCGGACCGTTCGCGTACTCAAAATGTAAGTAGCCGCGATTAACGGGGCGATGCTCCATGTGGTGCTCGCTTTCAAATTTCTGCATAAAATGACAGTGCCAATGCAAACGCGACACCATAGCGACCAGCGCACGCCGCCAGCCCTTTTTCTGCCAATGGAGGAGGGTGATTTGATACATCTCGCGCAAGCTGATGTTACCCCATGCAAGATAGGGCGACAGTCGCGTACAGCTTTTGCGGCTGGCGAGCGGTTTAGAGATGTGGCGCTGATAGGTTTGCCCACGCTCGCGGAAAAAAGACTGCAAGGTTTTATACGCCCAACTCGGCCCGCCGGGTTGAAAGCGTGGCGCGGGCGAATCCCAGTTATGGTGACCGAGCGAAGGTAGCGTGAGTGATGCGTTTAGCCAGCGCGCTTGTTGCCAATCCGGGTCGGCAAGGGGAGCGCGCATCACTTTTTGCCATTCAGCGTCCCAATCAACCCGATTTTTAGCGCCGCGGATCACCGCCCCAGTGGGGGATTCATGCCACGGGATCAGATGGCTCTCCAGCCATTTCGCCACCGCTTTATCACGAGAAAATGTCGCGTCGACGCCAATTTCTTGATGGCTGTAGACCGCGCCAATGGCCCGTTGCTGGTGGATGGCGTCGAAAACGGCAAGTGCTTCACCTTGGCAAATGGTGACCTGCCCGCCAAGCGGCGCCAGCTGCTGATTAAGATCGCAAAGCGATTGCCAGACAAACCGCCAATGGCGCTCGCTATGGTGCGGATCGTTAAGCAGCAGTGGCTCAAACAGGTACAGGATCACTAAGGGACGCCCCGCTACAATGGCAGCTTGTAAAGGGGCATGATCCCGCAGGCGTAAATCGCGTTTTAACCACACAAGGCTGATGGGCGGGGACATAGGGCTCTCGACAGTCGTAACAACACAATCTTCTATTCACCTTTGGCGATACGAGGCTGAATGGTGTTTGGATCCCTGATGGTGACTTGGTTGAGGTCTAATTTCTCTGATTAACAAGCGCTAAGCGCACAAAGCGAAATCAAAATGGTTTGCATTTGCTTTTTAGGCATCGGAAAATTACCAACTGTAGAATTAACTGACAGGCGCATCCCGCGCTTGTACTTAAGCAGTAGGATCGGGATATGTTAGAGGCAAAGGACGTTGCGTTTGCCGTCAACGGAAAAGTGTTGCTTGATAAGGTGAGCTTGTCGTTTACGCCAGGAAAAATCTGTGCGTTGGTCGGCCACAATGGTTCGGGCAAGTCGACGTTGATAAAGCTGTTAGCGCAGCAACAGGCAACCAGCAGCGGACAGATCGCATTAGACCAAAAGCCCTTGTCGAAATGGTCAGAAAAAGCGTTTGCGCGCGAGGTGGCGTATTTGCCACAGCATTTACCGGCAACAGATAACTTAACTGGGTATGAGTTGGTCAGTTTTGGTCGCTATCCTTGGCATGGCTTGCTGGGGCGGTTGACCAAAGCCGATCACCAAGCGATCAACGAGGCAATGGCGCTGACTGGCACCCAAGATTATACCGAGCGCTTGGTTGATACGTTATCGGGCGGTGAGCGCCAACGGCTATGGATTGCGATGCTGCTGGCACAGCAAACGCGTTACTTGTTACTCGATGAGCCGCTGTCTGCGCTGGATGTGGCCCACCAAGTAGAAGTGATGACCTTAGTGCGTAAACTCAGCCGAGAGCTGGATAAATCCATCATTATCGTGGTGCACGACATTAATATGGCGGCGCGTTTTTGTGATGAGATTGTCGCCTTGCACAGCGGGCAAGTCCTGACTCAAGGTGCGGTTAGTGATGTGTTTCAAGAGTCGGCCCTCAAATCGATTTATGGTATTGAAATGCCGATTGCCGATCATGCCGCCGGCTATGCGGTCGCTATGCCGGGGGAGTTATCGCCAGTATGATCAAGTCCTCTTTTCTGACGCTTATGGTCTGGCTGACCGCGGCCATGATGTCAGCGAGCGTCAGCGCGTCGCCTCGTATTCTCTCGCTGGATTGGACCCAAACTGAAACCTTGTTGGCGCTAGGCATTACCCCAGTCGCGGTCGCGCAAAAGGCAGATTACAATTCGTGGGTGAAAGCCCCGCCCATTCCAGAGGACACTGTCGATATTGGGCTTCGCACCCAGCCGAACATGGAGCGTTTGGCCGAGCTTCACCCCGATAAAATTCTAATTTCGCCGATTTTTAAGGCGATGAAGCCCAAGTTAAGCACCATTGCGCGGGTCAGTTCAATTCCTCTCTATGAAAGTGGCCTAAGCTGGACGTCGTTAAAAACCGTGACGCGGAAAATTGCGCGCGAAGCTAACCGTCTGGAGGCCGGTGAAACTCTGATTGCCAATGCGAAACAGCAACTGGCGAGCCTGCGCGATACCATCCCCGGTGAACAACCCCCGCTGCTGATGATCCAGTTCCTAGACCCCAACCATGTACGGGTGTTTGGGACGAACAGTTTGTATCACGCCGCTATCAGTGAATTGGGGCTCAGCAATGCGTGGCAAAACACCACCAACAGTTGGGGATTTAGCATGGTCTCCACCCGCGAGCTGCTAGACCTTGATGCGCAGCTGGTGATTGTGCGCCCACTTCCCGCGGGCGTCGAGCAAACTCTTCAGACCAATATGTTTTGGCAATATTTGGTTAAACGCACGGGGCGTACGCCATTGATGATTGATCCGGTGTGGAGCTTTGGTGCGATTCCGTCGGCGTTACGCTTTGCGCGCCTTGTGACCGTGGCATTGACCGACCCTGAACAAGGGGGGCAGTCATGAAACTGAAACTATTATGGGTACCTTTGGCGTTACTGGCGGCACTGTTAAGCCTCGCCTCCACTCAGTTGGGGCAGTGGGATGTGAATGCATCTATGCTCTGGCAGTCGCTGTGGTCGCTGGATGACAGCGCGTCGATTGGGGTGGTGATGCATTTAACCTGGTGGCCGCGCTTGGTCACCGCATTACTGGCTGGCGCATGTTTGGGACTGGCCGGTACCTTGATGCAACAGGTGTTACGTAACCCACTAGCTTCGCCGTCGACGCTGGGGGTGGCGAATGGCGCCAGCTTGGCGCTGATGCTAGCAACGCTTTATGCCCCTTGGCTACTGACTTGGTCGAGCGCGATGGTGGCGATGTCTGGCGGGGTGCTGACTATGCTGGTGGTGTTTGCGCTGGCATGGCGACGCGGCCTATCGCCCACCGTGGTGGTGATCGCGGGTTTGATTCTAAATCTATACTGCGGTGCGCTCAGCACTGTACTGCTGTTGATGAATCAAGAAGCGCTACACGGCATGATGGTGTGGGGCGCGGGCTCGATGGTGCAAACCGACTGGCACAGTGTACAAGCCTTACTGCCACGTGTTGGATTGGCGGTCGTGTTGATCCTTGCCTTATTAAAGCCGCTCAACGTCTTGAGTCTTTCGGATGAAGGAGCGAAAAGCTTGGGCGTATCACTGGCGAAAATCCGCGTAATTGCTCTGGGGCTATCGGTGCTTCTGACCGCGTGGGTGGTTAGCTTGATTGGCGTGATTGGCTTTGTCGGTCTCGCCGCGCCCGCGATTGCGCGCTTATGTGGCGCACGTAAGCTCATCACCCGATTGAGCCTGGCGATGATTTTAGGCGCATTGATGTTGGCAGCCACCGATTTGGCTGTCCAACTGTTACCTGGCCGCCGGGCCATGATGGTGCCCACTGGGGCGGCGACGGCAGCGTTAGGGGCGCCTCTTCTTTTGTGGTTGTTGCCACGGGTGTCACTGGGGAATCGTCAACGCCAACAGATGCAATCGGGATCGCCCGCACCACGTCAGGATTGGCCGTTAGGCCGAACGTTGATGTTACTGGTGTTAGGTGTGGTGATTTTTGCCACCGTATCGCGTCAAAGTGAGGGCTGGCAGTGGCTGGCGCTCAGCGGCGATTGGTCTTTGTTGGAATGGCGCTTGCCACGCTTGCTGGCGGCGGCATTGGCGGGCGGTGTGCTTGCTGTTGCGGGTGCCGTGCTTCAGCGTTTAAGTGCCAACCCGATGGCGAGCCCTGAGGTGATGGGGATCAGTGCCGGCACGGCGCTGGGGCTGATTGTCACTATTTTTGCGGGCATGGGCGCGTCTATGCTGAGTTTGTATGTCGGGGGATTAATCGGTGCCGGCGCAACCTTGGCGTTGATTGTACTACTCAATCACAAAACCGGCTTCCAGCCAGAAAAGGTGTTGCTCACTGGCGTAGCCATTGCCGCACTGATGCAAGCGGTACAGAGCTTCTTGATGGCGGGCGGCGATCCTCGCGCGTATCAAGTCCTCGCTTGGATTTCAGGCTCAACCTATTATGTGACCGACAGCACAGTGACTACATTGGCCTTGGTTGCGGCGGTGCTGGTGGCACTGGGATTGATGTGTCAGCGGTGGCTCGATATTTTGCCGCTCGGTGGCGAAACTGCTCAATCGCTAGGGGTAAAGGTAGGGCGTGCCCGCATGCTGTTGCTGGCCCTCGTCGCGGTCATGACCGTCAGTGCCACCTTGGTGGTAGGGCCGCTTAGTTTTGTCGGCTTGATGGCTCCGCATATTGCGCGCAGTTGGGGTGCGAAAAATGCCCGCGCGCACATGATCACCGCCGGATTGATTGGCATGGGATTGATGCTGTTTGCCGATTGGCTAGGACGACAATGGCTGTATCCGCAAGAAATGCCAGCTGGGATCATTGCTTCCTTGATAGGCGGGCTTTACCTCATGGTTGTGTTACGTAAGCTATAGTTTTAACGTACGGTGATCGACAAGATCGCCTCATCCCTAACTAAAGAGATACAGTTTGCATCTCTTTTTGTTTGAGGAGCCAAGAGAATGAACAGTGATTCCATGCAGCGTGTGGCGGTTGTCGGCGCAGGTGGCGCGATTGGTGAAGCTTTTTGCCGCGCATTGCTCGACAAGCCATCCATTCAGCAAGTCTTTGCCTTGGGGCGTCACCCCGCGCTACTTGCCGAAATAAGTGAAAAGGTCACCCCGGTGACAGTGAACATTCGCGATGACGCATCGATACAAGCGGCGGCCGAGCACATCGACGACAACAGTCTAGACGCGGTGATCATTGCCTCGGGGATGCTTCATGATGATGCGGTCAGCCCAGAAAAACGCCTCGCGGCGTGCAGCAGTGAGGCCATGCACCAGCTGTTTGATGTGAATGCCGTTGCGCCGCTGCTGTTGAGCAAACATCTAGCGGCCAAACTGAAACGTAACGCTGAGGCGAAGCTCGCTATCTTGTCGGCGCGCGTGGGCAGTATTAGTGACAACCGTGCGGGCGGTTGGTACGCCTATCGTGCAAGTAAAGCGGCGGTGAACATGCTGATCAAATGCATGAGCATTGAACTTGGCCGCCAGGACAAATCATTGACCGTGGTTGGTCTGCATCCGGGGACCGTCGACAGTCATTTATCCGCGCCATTCCAAGCCAATGTTAAGCCCGGTAAATTATTCAGCCCGGCTCAATCGGCTGGCTACTTATTGTCGGTATTGGATGGCCTAGACAGTCGTCATACTGGGCGTCTGTTTGCGTGGGACGGGGAAGAAATTGCCCCATAGGTTGGGGCATTGTTGCGTTATTTCCAATGCAATGGCTGCTCCAAAGTCGACAAAGGCTTTTCCGTGCCAAGCCCTATCATTTCATCATATGCCGTGTCAGTGACCAATACATATTGCGCGGCATTAACCCATTCAAAATCATCTTTTACCGCCAGCAAGCTGCGAGATAAATAAGGTTTATCGCCTTGATAAATTAGCTTCTGCTCCACCGTATCGCCGTGACGCAAAAAGGCTATTGCTTGATATAACATGCCATCAATGCCGCGGATCTGAATCTTGTCAATGTTGTCGTAATTTATCAGTTCGCTCAGTTGTAAATTCATCACTCGTCCCTGCAGTTAGGCCTTTCTCAACCACTACGAGCCATGCAAGCACGCGGATCCCTCGAGGGTGAGGCATTACCCGTAGCGACAGCCTTTTGAACGCACAATGTAAAATAAATGTTACGCAAAAGTAAAATTAAAACCGAGGTGAGGAGATGATTTTCTCTGCAAAGTCGACGTAATCTGTGAGTAACGGAAACATTGCGTAAGGCTAAGGGCCGCTGTTTACGCGCGATTTTTACGCCAGACAACGACACAAGGCGGTGAACGTGAAACAGAGTAAATACGAATCCAAACCACTTAATGAACTGGGTCGTGTAGCCTGGTCGGCACAAGAAAACGATGTATGGCGCCAGTTAGTCACACGGCAGCTTGCGTGCATCAAGGACAAAGCGTGTCAAGAATATCTCGACGGTTTACGACTGCTCGACTTGCCGCATGACACGGTGCCACAGATCCCAGATGTCAATGCAGTGTTAATGCGAGAGACGGGCTGGCAAGTGGCCCCCGTGCCTGCATTGATTGATTTCGACCATTTCTTCGCCTTATTGGCGGATAAAAAATTCCCCGCGGCGACCTTTTTGCGCACCAAAGAAGACTTTGATTACTTGCAAGAGCCGGATTATTTTCATGAGATCTTCGGTCACTGTGCGATGCTCACCCACCCAGCATTCGCTGAATTTACCCATATGTATGGTCAGCTCGGTAAGCAGGCCACGCCCAAAGAGCGCGTCTATCTTGCACGCTTGTATTGGTTTACGGTCGAGTTTGGTTTACTCAGTGACGCGCAAGGCAATCGCAGTATTTATGGCGGCGGGATCTTGTCTTCGCCGGCGGAGACCGAGTACGCCTTTAATAGCGACAAAGCGGTGCGTAAGCCTTTAGAAGTGATAGATGTCATGCGCACGCCATATCGGATTGACATCATGCAACCCATTTACTTTACCATTGAGTCGATTGACGACTTATTTGCCATCAGCCAACGTGATTTGATTGCTGATGTGCATCAAGCCATGGAACTGGGCCTTCATGCGCCTTTGTTCCCGCCCAAACCGAAAAAGACAGAACAGCAAAAGGAAACGCAACATGTCTGAACTAACTGAGTTGAAATGTGAAGCCTGTAATATTGATGCCCCATTGGTCAGTGCTGAGGAAATGCCGACGCTGCTTAAAGATATCCCACAATGGAGCAAAGTGACGCGAGATGGGATTGATCAGCTCGAACGCGAGTTTACTTTCCGCAACTTTAAGTTGGCGTGGGCGTTTGCCAACCAAGTAGCTGAACTGGCTGAGCAAGAAGGCCACCATCCGGCTATCTTGCTGGAGTGGGGTAAAGTGTCCGTGACTTGGTGGTCGCATAAGATTAAAGGCCTGCACAAAAATGATTTTATTTGTGCGGCGAAAACCGACGGCATTGCGCCTGAGTAAACCAAAAAAACGCCCCGAAATTGAACTCGGGGCGTATCTTTTTCGCTCACTTGCTATCTATCCCTGTCACGCAAGTATCAATCCTGCGAGGCTCACATCTCTCATTGGCACGTCTCGGCTATCACACTCATAGCGCAAAATAGGATAGATTTAAAAAGTGACAAGGTCACTTTATCGTGTTGAGTTTACTCTTCTTCGTCGCTTGTGTCTTTTTGTTTGGCGGCAAAATACTGCGCCAATACGTCGTCGGTGAGCTCGCCTTTTTCCTCAAGCGCTTTGAGTTTTGCCACAATCGCTTTTTGTTCGTCGAGTGACGGTAACGAATCCGGCTCGTGCTCGGGGGCATCATCAGCGAGTTGGTTTAAGATATCCATGATTTATCCTCTTAGTGTCTTTGCGGGAAGCGTAGCAAAATTCATGATTTCTCCCAAGTAAAAGGCACTATCTTGGTAGGGAAATGGACTTAACATACTCACTTTAATCAAAAAAACGATCAAAAGTCCTTCCTTTGGTCTAAGTTTGTACTAAGGGATTGTTTTGGGGGGGAGTACATTGTGAGTGAGATTTTTTTTTCGTGCCAGCCGATCTTTGACGACAAGCAAAATCAGTGGGGTAGCGATTTATTATTTCGTGAAGGGTTACAAAACAAATTTCCCTCGATTGATGAAGATACTGCAACATCACGGATTCTAAGTGCCAACTTTCTCTCGGGGAAGGAGCTTGATGATGATTTGCGCTATGTCGTGAGTTTCTCAGAAACGGCCTTATTAGATGAGATACCCTTTTCTATTCCTGTCGCGCGCTTGGTTCTCTATATTACGGAGACGTGCAAAGCAACGCCTGTACTGACTAAACAGCTAGAGGCCTACCGAAAAGCAGGGTTTACGATACAGGGTGACAGCGGTATGTTTACTAACCGCTGGCAGCGGCATTTGCATCTGTTTGATGTCATTTCTGTCAGTATGGCAAGCGAAGACCCGATGAGTTGGGTTGGTGTGATGTCTGATTATCCAGATATTCAGTTTCTTGCGAAGAAAGTTGAAAAAAAAGACGAGTTTATGCTGGCCAAGCAACTTGGGTTTAGCCTGTTTCAGGGCTATTTTTTTGAACAACCGCAAGTAAAAAGTCATAATGATGTGGCGCCATCTGTGATCAGCTTATTAGATGCTTGCATCGTGATTAATCGTAGTCCTCATGATATTGATGAAATTACCGACGTAATTTCTCGTGATGTCTCGTTACTCTATAAAGTTGTAACCAGTGCGAACATCCTAGCTAAATCGAAAAAAAAGCCGATCACAAACCCGAAGCAAGCGGTTGTCTATCTAGGGCTTGAGTCGTTGCGTCGGTTAATATCCTTACTCATTATGTCGAATATGAATCATCAGGAATGCTCTCATTTGCAGACATCCGCGATACTCCGTGCGATTTTTATGCAACAGGCGGCGCCAATGATAAAAGGTATGGATCCTGATGAGGCCTTTTTAGTTGGTGCCTTTTCACTGCTTGATGCTATGTTGGCAGCGCCAATGGAAGATTTAGTTGGGAAACTTGATCTCGACCAAGAAGCGAAAAATGCACTCTTGTCTCAATCAGGACGTTATGGTGAATTGTTAATGTTATGTAAGCACATTGAGCATGCCAATTGGGAGTGGGTCGGCTCAGTATGTGAGAAAATGACGTTAAAAGAACGTGCTGTACTCAAAGCTTTCGATAAAGCACGTTTTCAAACTCAGACCTTAGCTGCAACGATGCAGGTGTAAATGATGAATCAAGTAGGGATGCGGCTAGCCGTCGTTTTAATGGTATTGGCGACCTTATTACTGGGCGTTTTCGGATACTATAATTATCACGTTGCGAAAGAGCGCCTTGAGTCAGACATGAACCAAGACATTAATTCGATTACCCAACGTTTAAAGCAGCGGTTACCAACGTTAATGTGGAACTATGACTTTAATAATGTACAAAATGATCTAGATAGTGAAATGGGATCACGCTATGTACACCGTTTAGAGTTAACCGACTCTAATGATCAGTTTCGTTATGTGACTGACTCCAAAGGTATGCGCTCCAGTGACGAGTTAAATAAAGTCATCGTTCCAATGGTTTACAATGAAACCAGCCCGTCTGTCCAGGTGGGTAAACTAATCATTTATCAAGATAGTCGTTATATTAATAGAGAGTTAAATACAGAAGTGCTCCGTACAGCGACACAAATCGTACTTTTGAATCTATTAGTGGTTTTTTTTATTTGGAAATATGCCAAGCAAATAAATCGTGCAGAGAGAAGTCGCGCATATTTGGATACCGTTATTCATAGTTATACGGATGCTTTGTTAGTGCTGGGCGAAAAACACCGCATTATTACAATCAATGAGTCGGCAAAAAAGCTTTTCGAACTTGAGTCGGTTCCCGACGAAGCAATCAGTTTATCCACGATAATTTCTCGTGTTACGCCTAATTCTCGTGGATATTTTTCTCAAGCCCTTTACGGCTTGAATGGACGTGTTGAACGCTCCTATGAAATAGAGACTGACGGGGGCGTTCGCGTTGTACAAGTGAAATCGACCCCCATTAAAGACGAAGATCCTCGCGCACTTAATGTCGCCATTATACGTGATATCACTGAGCAACATCTGGACAAGCAAAAAGTGTCCAAAGGTGCTGAGCTTTTCTCGGCGATGAAGAGTTTACAAGATAAATTTTTGATACGTGAGGACTTTAAAAAGAGCTTTAAAGATGTGTTAGACATTCTACTGCGTATTGGTGAGAGCAATCATGGTATTATTGTCGAAGTCGGCCATCATGACGATAATAATATAGATTACAACCTCCCTTACCGTATTTTGGCACAAACGCGCCTGGTTAAAAATAACTTTATTGGTGAGGAATTTGTTCGTGGTTTAATCGAAGATATTATTGAGACGAAACAGAGCAAGCGTAGTCTGCAGATGGCAGGTGTTGCCGGTAATAACCAGAAAATGATTGTTAATGTGTTTGGCACGCCGCTCTACATGTCAAATCAAATGGTTGGTGTGGTTTGCCTTTTTGATGAGTCTACGACATACAATGAAGAGTTACAAAGCTGGATAGAGCCGATTTTATCAAGTTTGAGTTCGATGGTGCACTTTGTGCAACAGAAAGCACTGAACGATATGATTTCACGAGAAATGGCGCGAGCGAAGGAACAAGCTGAGCGCGCAAATGAATCAAAAACTAACTTCTTAGCAATGATGAGTCACGAGATTCGCACACCCATGAATGGGATTGTGGGGATGTCTAATCTATTGATGGAAACGTCGCTTACGCAACAGCAACGCTATTTTGTTGACACCCTACAGAATTCGTCGACGGCATTATTAAATATTATTAATGATGTGCTCGATCTCACCAAAATAGAAGCAGGTAAAATGACGCTTAGCAAGCAGTCGGTAGATTTAGCTGAGATCGTACATGAATCTCTAAGTATATTTACGGCGAAAGCGGCTGAAAAACAATTACGTCTCCATTGCTATATCGACCCCAACATGTCATGTGACATTGAATTAGATGCGATGCGTTATAAACAAGTGATTATTAACCTTGTTGGTAATGCAGTGAAGTTCACTAAGCGCGGTCATATCTGTGTTAATCTATTTCAAACGCATGATGATAGTGGCATCACTAAGCTTGTCATGGAAGTCGAGGATACCGGGATTGGTATTCCGGAAGATCGTCATGATGCTATTTTCGAGAATTTTACGCAAGTTGATAATTCATATTCTCGCTCTTATCAAGGAACCGGCCTGGGCTTGCCCGTCTGTCGCAAGCTTTTGCGTTTAATGGATGGGGATATTTATATACGCAGTCAAGAAAACCAAGGGACTACTTTTGTCGCGGAAGTGCCGATTAGTGTCCCTAATCCTGATTGTACGCTCTTATCAAGTTACGACTTGAGCAACGCTCTTGAGGGTTATCATATATTTTTAGTCTCTGGCGATAGAATATTGACTAAGACGCTGACTGCTTATTTACAAGGTTTTAATCTCGCGCTGACGCCATGCTCTGATGGACGAAACCTTGAACTGGACGAACCGGAACAGACGGTCCTAATGGTCGATCAAGACAAAATGCAAGGCTGCCAGGCATTTGTTGGCAGCGTGCATAAGTGTATCGCAATCAGTCATGATGGGCATCATGATACAGGAATGGCCACGCTGACTTGTCCCATTTACCATGCTGAGCTTTATAGAGTATTGAACGAAGATGAACATACATTAGTTGATCCAAGTCCGGATGTAGGGCAATACGACAGTATTAATTTTGATCTCAATGTCTTGGTGGCAGAGGATCATCTTGTTAACCAAGAACTTATTGATATTATTTTGGCACAACTTGGCTGCCAACGAGCGCTAGCCGTGAACGGAAAAGAAGCGCTTGAACTGCACAAAAAGACCCCTTTCGATATCATTTTGATGGATTGCCAAATGCCGGAAATGGATGGCTTTGAAGCGACTCGGCAGATCCGTGAATTCGATAAACACACGCCAATTTTAGCGGTAACAGCCAATGCGTTGTCTGGGGATGCTGAGCGATGTGTGGACGCGGGAATGAATGGGCATTTAGCTAAACCGTTTAGTAAAGATCAATTAATTGAACTGTTACTACTTTACGCTAACCCAGACTCGGTCCGTTATGGCGATGATAGCGGCGTTGAAGCTCAGCCCCAAGATGATGGAGAACCTGCCATGAGTGACTCATACCCCATTGACGTTCAGCATGTCAAAGATCAAGTAGGTGATAGTATGGAGCTAGTGACCATGCTACTTAATAAATATGTTAATAATCAAACCCAAGATTTAACCGCGCTGAAGCAAGCATTTGAACAGCAAGATGTGGGTAAAGTTAAAAAACTCGCACACAAAATGAAAGGTGCAGCAGCCATGATCGGAGCGAACGAACTGTCGAAAACGTGTCTAGAGTTGGAAAAGTCACCGCATGAAGATCTGGAATCGTTGCAGCCCTACATTCTTCCTATTGAGAAACACACAGCATTAATTGTCGAACAAACAGCCAGTTTATCGGAAACATCTTGATACATGCTCTGGCGCTGGTTAGCATAACACTCAGTGCCGGTTAGAATGAAAAATAAAGACCCATCAAAGACCTAGGGTCTGACAGTTGCTGTCGGACTCTAGGTTTTATTGTTAAGGATAAGCTGATGATAAAGCGTTTTGTATTAGCCAGTTGCGCTGCTCTCATCCTTTTTGGGTGTGGTGAGCCAGCGATATCTTCTCCCTCAGAGACGCCAACGCGTCCTGCTAAGTTATTGACTGTGGTAACGAATGAAGAAGGATTAACCCGGGAGTTCCCCGCTCAGGTTGAAGCAGATAACAAAGCGTTACTATCATTTCGAGTCTCAGGCGTTATTGAATCTATGCCGATAAAAGCAGGAATGGATGTCAAGAAAGGGCAGATGCTTGCGGCGCTTGATAATCAACAGTATTCACTGCAGTTAGACAAAGCGCGTGCACAATACCAGCTTGCTCAGGTTCAATTTAACCGTGCTGATCGCTTACACAATGATAAAGTTATTTCGGAGCAGCGGTTTGATGAGGCGCGTTCGGCACTTAGCGAAGCTGCGGCGGGCCTTGAACAGGCGCAAACCAACCTAAATTACACCGAGCTCAAAGCGCCGTATGCAGGCACAGTGTCATTAAGAATGAAAGAGCGCAACGAGTTTACTCAAGCACAATCTCCGGTGCTGCATATTCAATCTAAAGATGTTATTAACGTGAGTTTCCAGTTACCGGAGCGCTACTTTCACTATTTCGCCCAGCATCTTGATACCTTAACGCCGAGTGTTTCTTTTGACACGTATGAGCATCGCCAATTTTCGGCTCAGTTTAAAGAGATCGATACTGAAGCGGATCCAAAAACCGCGTCTTATCATGTCACGGTCAGTCTGAGTCGACCCGATGCGGTCAATGTATTACCAGGGATGGCTGCGAAAGTCCATGTCACCATACCGGCGCAATCACAGCCCCAAATCCCTGATACGGCAGTGGTGCAATCAGACTCAGGAAGTGCGGTTTGGCGGGTGAATGAAGACGGAGAGATCACCTTGGTTCCTGTCGTGCTCAAAAACGGCAAGATTACCTCTGGGCTTGACAATGGCGATGTCATTGTCGTGACGGGTGCGGGCGCACTTGAAGCCGGTGATCGAGTGAGAGCTTGGGTGAAGGAGCGAGGATTATGAGAATAAAATTAATCAAGGTGCTGCTTTGGCTTAGCGTGGTACTCGGGCTAAGCGTTATCAGTGGCTGTCAACCTGATCCGGCGTCTCATTCAGCACCTTTGCCTGTTGTTTCAACTCATACAGTCGCACAACAACAGTTGGATGAGCGGATTGCTTTCCCCGCGGTTGCCGCTGCCGCCGATAAAGCCAAGTTAGCGTTTAGGGTGCCGGGCGAAATTCAAGCCATTAATGTGCAAGCCGGGGATCGTGTGTCAAAAGGACAGGTCCTCGCCCGTCTCGAACCGACGGACTATCGCTTAGCGGTTGAAAATGCGAACGCAAAATTCGACGTTGCTAACTCACAGTATCAGCGTTCGGCACCGCTTGTTGAAAAAGGAATGCTAGCCCAGTCTCAGTTTGATGAACTAAAAGCGCAGCGACAAATTGCACAAGCAGAATTAGCCTTGGCTAATCTCCGTTTATCTTATGTCGCATTGAAAGCCCCCGCTGATGGAGTGATATCGAAAGTGAACGCAGAACCTTTCGAGACTATTGCTCCGGGACAAGGGATTATGAATATTCATGATGCGTCACGCGCTGATATTCGCGTTCAGGTCCCAGATGTTCTTTTTAGTCACAATGCAGGTGGGGATGCAGCATCTGTGCAAACACGCTTGCAACCTAAGGTCGTTACTGAGCAAGGGCAGTCATACAAAGCCACCGTCGATGAATTCACCGCAGAGCCAGATCCCAACAGTGGGGCATTCGTGGTGACGTTGACAATGCCAATGCCTGATGACCAATTCATATTGGATGGTATGCCGGTACAAGTCAGTATTGCTCGTGATGGATTAAAAATGACGCGTACAGGCCTTTCAGTCCCTATCGAAGCGATTTTCAATCAAGATGGCGATCCACTCGATCGCGATCATAGTTATGTTTGGGTCTACGATGAGGCCTCCCAAACGGTAAGCAAACGACAAGTCGAAATGGGCCGCATTCATGGGCAACAGATTGAAGTCGTAACGGGAGTTTCTATGGGTGAGCGTATCGTCGTCGGCGGTGCCAACCATCTGTCTGAAGGACAAAAAGTAGAATTGGCGTCAAAAGAGGAACAAGCATCATGAAGCAAGGTGTGGCGGGTTATTTTATTCAAAACAAGGTGATCAGTTGGATGATCACCCTGATTTTTCTTATCGGCGGCACCCTTGCATTCCTAGGATTAGGGCGCCTCGAAGATCCTGCTTTTACGATCAAAGATGCGATGATCGTCACCAGTTACCCGGGGGCGACACCGCAACAAGTGGAGGAAGAAGTCACCTATCCACTGGAGAAAGCGGTACAACAGCTGACTTATGTTGACGAGGTGAGATCGATTTCTAGCCGAGGCCTCTCGCAAATTACAGTGAAAATGAAACCCAAATATCGTTCAGATGATTTGCCGCAAATTTGGGATGAATTGCGACGAAAGGTCCATGATGCCCGAGGCGAGTTACCGCCTGGCGTTAATCCACCTTCAGTCAAAGACGATTTTGGCGATGTATTCGGCATCTTACTTGGAGTAACTGGAGAGGGTTACAGTTACAGCGAGCTAAAAGATTATGTTGATTTTTTGCGTCGTGAGCTGGAGCTTGTTGATGGCGTGGGCAAGGTACAAGTTAGTGGGGCTCAGCAAGAACAAGTCTTTGTCGAGGTCTCAATTCAACGATTGAGTAGCCTGGGGATCTCGCCAGATACTCTGTTTAACCTGTTAGCGACCCAAAATCTGGTCAGTAACGCAGGGGCGTTGCGGGTCGGTGATGAATATATCCGTATTCACCCAACTGGCGAGTTTTCTTCTGTTGAAGAATTGGGCAGTTTGATTTTAACAGAAGCAGGTTCCGAGGGATTAATTTACCTACGTGATGTGGCGGATATTAAACGTGGATACCAAGAAGTCCCGCGTCAAATTATTGCTTACAATGGTAAGCAGGCACTCCAGGTTGGGATCTCGTTTGCTGATGGCGTCAACGTGGTTGAAGTGGGTGAAAAAGTAGATAAACGATTAGCCGAGCTGAATAGCGATCAGCCGGTAGGTATTCACGTTCATCATGTTTATAACCAACCTGACGAAGTAGATAACTCAGTCACCGGTTTTGTCTCGAGCTTGGGACAAGCGGTGGCGATCGTAATTGTGGTGCTGTTGTTCTTTATGGGTTTGCGCTCGGGCCTATTGATTGGGCTAGTGCTCTTGCTCACTGTGCTTGGCACTTTTGTGTTCATGTACTATTTCGAGATCAACCTGCAACGCGTCTCTCTTGGTGCCTTAGTGATAGCCCTTGGGATGTTAGTCGATAATGCCATTGTGGTGGTGGAGGGGATCCTTGTCGGACTAAAACGCGGGCGAACACGATTACAAGCGGCGCATGACATTGTTACACAAACGAAATGGCCGTTGTTGGGGGCGACGGTTATTGCGGTCACCGCGTTTGCCCCGATTGGTTTGTCCGAAGACGCGACAGGGGAATACTGTGGAACGCTATTTACCGTATTGCTAATTTCTTTGCTATTGAGCTGGTTTACCGCGATCACATTGACCCCTTTCTTTGCGAGCCTCTTTTTTAAAGAAACGCCTTTAGAAGAGGGCGACGAGGGAAGCGATCCCTATAATGGTATTCTTTTTGTGGTGTATAAGCGCTTTTTAACTGCGTGCATGCACCATGCTTACCTCACTTTGCTGGTGATGGTCTTAGCGCTAGGTGCGAGCGTGTATGGTTTTGGTCATCTTAAGCAGTCCTTTTTCCCTGACTCAACCACGCCTATGTTCATGGTTGATGTGTGGTTACCGGAAGGAACTGATATTCGCGCCACACAAGACACGCTTGACGAAGTGTCAAGCTGGCTCAGCGAGCAAAAAGGGGTGAACTATGTGTCTACCAGTGCTGGGCAGGGATCGCAACGTTTTATGCTGACCTACTCACCTGAGAAAAGCTATGCCGCCTACGGTGAGCTGATAGTAAGAGTAGACCAATATGAGCATGTGAAATCAACGATGGGATTGGTGCGCGAGTATGTACGTCGCCAACACCCCAATGCACAGTTAAAACTGAAACCGATTTCTTTGGGACCATCGACGGGATCTAAAATCGAGGCACGTATTATTGGCTCCGACCCCACTGAACTTCGTGCGATAGCGAAAAAAGTGGAAGCGCGGCTGCATGATGATCCCGATGCCGTCAATATTCGCCACGATTGGCGCAACCGTACCAAGGTGCTGGAACCTGAATTTAATGAAAGCCAAGCACGTCGTTATGGGATCACCAAAAAGGATGTCGACGAGCTACTGGCGATGACATTTAGTGGCAAGCGGATTGGTGTTTATCGTGATGGTACCAATTTAATGCCCATTGTTGCGCGACTGCCGGATGAAGAGCGCGTCAATATCAATACGCTTGAAGGAATGAAAATCTGGAGTCCAGCATTGCAAGATTATATTCCCTTGCAGCAGGTCATCCTGGATTATGACATGCGTTGGGAAGATCCGATCATTATGCGGAAGAATCGTAAACGTATGCTAACTGTTTTGGCCGACCCTGATCCATTGCGAGAAACGACCGCCGCGACCGTATTGAGCCGTGTACGTGCCGATATTGAATCGATACCGATGCCGGATGGTTACAGCATTGAATGGGGCGGTGAGCATGAGTCTTCCAAGGAGGCGAAAGAAGGGCTGTTTAGTATTATGCCGCTTGGCTATTTGTTCATGTTCTTGGTCACTATTTTGCTATTTAACTCAGTGAAAGAGTCGGTCATTATTTGGCTAACGGTACCGCTGGCCGTCATCGGGGTGACCACTGGCTTATTGTTACTTGATACACCGTTTGGCTTTATGGCTTTACTGGGATTTTTAAGTTTAAGTGGGATGTTGATTAAAAACGGAATTGTGCTAATCGACCAGATAAATATAGAGGTTGAGAGTGGAAAACAGCGATACCAGGCCGTGGTTGATGCTGCGGTTAGTCGTGTGAGACCCGTTTGTATGACGGCAATTACAACCATTTTGGGGATGCTACCCCTACTACCTGATGTATTTTTCCGGCCTATGGCAGTGACCATCATGTTTGGTCTTGGGTTTGCTACCGTGCTGACCTTGATTGTGGTGCCGGTGTTGTATCGCATTTTCTATCAAATTCGTTATCACCCTGAATAACGATCAACCGGCATCGCTTAGCGCGGTGCTGTGTTTTTCAAAGTAAGAAAAACGCCAGCTGTGTATAACTTTAAAGTCATCCACAGAAACGGTTGATAACTCGGTGTATTACCGATGAAATCCGCAGCTTTATTGTGCTTGTATAAAGTCAATGATTTTTCAGTGATTCTTGCACCCGTATCACGGATGTCAGAATGAGTGCGCTGAGCTTTTTGTATTGTCGTTATCGCTAACGATTACTGATAAAAAGCCAGATTATCTGCTGACCGATAATCTGGTTTTTTTCTGCGTTGCCGAGGCTGTTACGGTTAAGCCGACGCGCTAATCAGTGATGTGTTTCACTGATAACGTAAGCTCAAAGGTTGCCATTGGTTCATCACCATGTAAGCTTGGACACGTTGCGACAATAGTCACCGGCTGGTTGATGCGTTCACCTGTCTCTATGGCATTGCCAATCATGGCACTGATTTTTTCGCCATCTTGGCAGGTGAAAATGACATCCCCTTCGGGACGTTTGTGGAAATCGGCTTGTACCGATTTAAACGCAAGGCTAATCTTCACACCGCGCTGCTCTGCCATCGCCATCGCTAGAAAGCCGCCCGCTACATCAGCCCCTACGGCTAAAGCACCAAAATACATACTGTTCAAATGGTTTTTGGTGCGTCGACCTAGCGGAATTTTCATCGTGACATGTTTATCGTCGATCGAAAGGATCTTGGGTCGGCACCAGCCAATCATTGGGACTTTTAGGAAACCGAATAGTGATAGATGCTGATTCGCACGGGCGAGTGGAGACGAGAACATAGACACTCCTTGTTATCTGGTCTTACCTGTAACGCTACATTGATGTTTATTTGTGCGTCAACATTTTGTTAACAAACTTGCGGGCTGATGCCTTTTTTTCGCAGATAACGTAGACAGACATACATGTAATCACAGCGTCTGGATATTGGAGTGTCGAAATTTTTGGTGCGGTGTTTTTGCGTAAAGTATGATAGCATTCGCCGCCTTAAATGGCGCGTGTGCGCCTTTTGCTTTTGATTTACCTTTGGAGTGATACCTTGCAATTTGACGATTTGGGACTCGATAGACGCTTACTGTCGCTCATTGCCCACCGTGGATTTGAACAGCCAACTGATATTCAACGTCAGGCAATTCCTGTTGTGATGGCAGGGAAAGATTTGCTGGCGTCATCGAAAACGGGCTCGGGAAAAACACTGGCGTTTTTGCTGCCTGCGATGCAGCGTGTTTTGCGTTCTAAACCTCTCAGTCGTCGTGATCCACGCGTGTTAATATTGGCACCGACTCGCGAATTGGCCAAACAAGTTTATGGCCAGTTGCGGATGCTAACCAGTGGCACGACTCATAAAGCGGCCCTCGTACTGGGGGGCGAAAATTTCAATGAGCAAGCAAAGGTTTTTCGTCAGTCGCCAACTTTTGTGGTGGCCACACCTGGCCGACTCGCCGATCATTTGAAACAGCGCAACGTGTCTTTATCTGGTTTAGAGATGCTGATCTTAGACGAAGCGGATCGCATGCTCGATCTTGGCTTTAAAGAACAATTGGATAGCGTGAATGCGCATGCTGAGCATAGGTTGCGCCAGACACTGATGTTCTCTGCAACGTTAGATCATCAGCAAGTGACTGAAATTGCTGCCGGTATGCTAAAGTCTCCTAAGCGAGTCGCGGTTGGTGAAGCGGAAAGACTGCACAGCGATATTGAGCAGCATTTTGTACTGTGTGATCACTTGGATCATAAGCAGGCTTTGCTTGAGCACTTGATGAAAGCCAACGTGCACAAGCAAGTCATGATCTTTACTGCCACTCGCGCAGACACGGAACGATTGGCTGAGCGATTTACACAGGCAGGGTATAAAGCGATTGCGTTGAGTGGTGAGCTAAACCAAGCATCACGTAGTCGTATTATGAATGAGTTTGAGCGCGGCTTTCATGAGGTGTTGGTCACTACCGATGTTGCGTCACGCGGCTTAGATTTGTTGAATGTGTCTTTGGTCATTAATTTTGATATGCCAAAACACGCTGAGGAATATGTGCATCGCGTGGGACGGACTGGTCGGGCAGGGCACCAAGGCCTGTCTTACTCACTGGTTGGGCCGAAAGACTGGCGAAGCTTTAAAAATATTGAAGGCTTCTTGCAACAAAAGCTTGAATTTACGGCAATAGAAGGCCTAGAGGGTAAATTTAAAGGCTTTAAAGAGAAAAAAGTCCCTAATAAAAAATCGCCTGGACCGGCAAAACGCCAGAAAACACCGGTTAAAAAGCAGCCTAAAGCCCCGAAAAAACGAGATAAGAGCTTTTACAACAATGTGCCTGTCGGCGATGTGCCGTTAGCAAAAAAGAAAACAAAACCTGAATCCTAACGCCACAATACGTCTATCTTTTGTCGTGACTATCCGCTGTATCCCTCTGGTGCAGCGGAGTCGACGAGCCTAATAATCTTTTATTACCATTTCTGCTTTTCTCAATCAGTTAGCTCAGCGATTTTTACAATAAACACCTAGCTAAAACTGCGCATTGTCACGTTTAACTTTGTGAGTTGATGAAACTTTATCTGTCGAAGTGTCGATCTTGCCAAAAAAAGCGCTTTTCTTTGCGTTAGATCGATTCTATAGCTGATTTTTAGCTCATGGAGTCGTAGACTATGCGCATCTGTTGATAGTCGCTCATTCTTCAGACGATTTGAGTGGCTGGCAACTTGGGTTTTTGTCTTTTAATCATCAATGAAACTGGAGTGTTGCTGTGGAAACTGCACTGGTCGTTGCCTTTATTACTGCCGCGGCATGGATCGTTCGTCGTGAGCGTGCCGCACAATAATTTGCTGTAGTCGTCCTTTTTAAACACATGTTTTTAGGCAGCAAATAAAAAAGCCTTCTCCTTTGGAGAAGGCTTTTTACATACAATACATTTTTATGAGAATGTGATTTCTGGACGCTTCTATGGTGATGTGTTAACTATCGTAGTAATCCCCGTCAGAAACATCGTGAAAGTCTTCTACCTGACTGGCTGCTTTAAAATCAGCAGCAGGTTTTAGCTTACGCCGCCGCAATAACGCGACCTGCTCCTCTAAGCGGTGAGCCGTTTCAATGTTACCCTCTTGATAGGCCTCTTGTATTTTTCTCTCAAATTCACCAATACGCTGAGTCATCACCATCGTTATACCCTCCGACAGTTCTCACGTACAATGACGACGAGCGTCAGACGTGAGTGTTACACCACGCACTAAAGACGCCCACTTTTTACCAGAGTGGTACGCCTCTACGTTTAATTTAGCTTAGATTAAAATTTTCACCAGCGAGAGAAGATCACACTGGTATGATCACGCTGTAGAAGAAGAGCAACGAATCACAGGCTATTAATACAGGTATCTGACTGAGAAAATCAAGCGGTTTTGCTCTAAACCATTAGCACGCCAGGTTGCGCCGAGAGATAACGCTTCTGTTGAGTGAAAACGACCACCAATTTCGACAAGGCTGGTGCTATCGTCTTGGTCAAAAATAATCGAACCGACATAAAGATTCGCCTCAAAGGGCGGTGCGATCCAGGCTCGCATACCACCACCGATGACCGTCGCCAAATCGCCGGCATCATGCCTGTCATCCTCTGGGCGTCTAAACCACGCACCTTCAAGTTCGCCGTATAAATCAACAAATTCGTTAATAGGAGCATGAAAACCAACCCCGCCAGAGGTATACCAGTCCCCTTCAAATTGCGTATTCCCTTTGACGACAAAATGCGCCCCTTCGGTAAACGCAAAACGTGCTAAACCACCCAGCCCACTAGGATTGCCTAATGCATTGACTTGAATATGGTTATAGTCAAAGTTGGTCGCCTGGGCGGTTGGAGCCCAAAGGCATATCCCCAAGAGTGCGCTAGTGGTTAGGCGTGTGATCACGTCATTTACTCCTTTTATATTTAATGATCAGTGTAATAGCTTCTGTATGACAAGTGCAATAACGAGGTCGTGTTTGCAGTGGGAATTCTCTTGTCGTGTACCGCAACGGAAATACTGCCTATTTCTCCCTGTCAATTTTTTTAAAACATTGATGACTATTCTCTCTGTAAAAAAATATTTGCACACGCAGAGATGTCAGGTTAGCGTAGACGTGTAACCATAAGAACGTAAGCCCATCAGTGGCCGCATTAGCGCGTAAACGATAAAAGCAAACACAGGACAAGCCCATGAGTGTACACCCAACGGATGACGTAAGAATCCAGCAAATAAAAGAACTTCTTCCGCCGATTGCTGTATTGGAAAAGTTCCCCGCAACAGAGGCGGCAGAGCAGACCGTCGTAAACGCCCGTCAGGCGATTCACCGAGTGTTAAACGACGATGATGATCGCTTGGTGGTTGTGGTTGGTCCTTGCTCGATTCACGATCCAGATGCCGCGCGAGACTACGCACGTCAACTTAAGCAATTACGTGAAACCTTAAGTGAGGATCTCGAAGTTGTCATGCGGGTTTATTTTGAAAAACCACGCACTACCGTTGGATGGAAAGGTCTGATTAATGACCCTTATTTGGACAATAGTTTTAAAATCAATGATGGCTTACGCTTAGGGCGCAAACTGCTCCTCGATATCGCCGATACTGGCTTACCTGCAGCGGGTGAGTTTCTCGATATGATTACCCCACAATATATGGCGGATTTGATTAGCTGGGGAGCAATCGGGGCGCGAACGACAGAATCTCAGGTGCATCGTGAGCTAGCGTCAGGCCTGTCTTGTCCGGTGGGGTTTAAAAATGGAACGGATGGCAATATAAAAATTGCCACGGATGCGATTCGCTCTGCCAGTGCCCCTCATCAATTTCTGTCTGTGACCAAGTATGGCCATTCAGCGATTGTCGCGACGGCCGGTAATGAGGACTGCCATTTGATTTTACGCGGAGGCAAAGTGCCAAATTACAGTGCCGGAGACGTGGATCAGATTTGCAGCGCGTTGACGGGCGCGGGACTGCGTCAAAAAGTAATGATAGATTTAAGTCATGCAAACAGCAGCAAACAGTATCAAAAACAAAAAGACGTCTGTGAAGATATCGCGGGCCAAATCGCCGCTGGAAATCAGGCAATTTTCGGTGTGATGATTGAAAGCCACCTGGTCGAAGGTCGACAAGATTTAACGGATGGTCAGTCGCTTACCTATGGTCAAAGCATCACAGACGGCTGCATTGGTTGGGATGATACCGAGAAGGCACTACACCAGTTGGCAGCAGCTGTTCGAGCGCGTCGAGAAAAAGCGGCTCGTCTTAGTGAGTCTGCCTAATTGGTTTGTTCGCCGAGGAAAAATGTTCGTCGATAAAAAAAGCCCCCAGCGTTTGGGGGCTTACTCTTAACGACCAAGGTTAGCGGCTAGCGCTAGCCGTCTCTATCTCTTTATTTTTGAAAAATCGCTTGGAATTCGCGTTTCAAGCCCGGCTTTAAGCGTGCTTGTTTAAGCTGTTTAGCTAAATCTTTGACACAAGAGCTAAGTACATCGTCGAGTACTTGGGCTTTGTAGTTTTCTTTCGCCTCGTCAGACATATCACTTAAGTCGACTTTCTCGAGTTCGCTCAGCGCATCGATACCTGCATAACTTTGGCTAATCGCAACAAGCGCATGAAATTGGTCATAGTTATCGAGAATATTTTGTGCGCTGGCAGGCAGTATTTCCCACGCTTCTTTGACACTTGAACTAGAAGCATCATGGATAGATGCGATCATTGCGTACATGGCCTCAGGCGCTTGCTCATAGCGAATCACGCACTGCAGCTCTGGGGAGAAGCTTTCAAAACTGACTTGTGTTGGGTTTGCATCGGTATCAGACATACACCGATTCTCCTTATGATTTTTTAGATGAGGAAGAGCGTGTTTTATGATCGGTGTGGTGCGCGTCCGGATCCTGTTTGGTCTCAGCACGATTCTGTTCAGGCAGTGGGATAACGGTATCCGTTAACAAGGTAGCTCGGTTTTCGCCGGCGAGTAGGCCGCCTTTTTCAATGGTTAATTGTTCGGTGTTAAGTACGCCTTTCATTTTTCCTTGTGAAAGGATATCGATGGCATCGGCATCACACTGACCTTCGATTAACCCATTGATAGTGATATGTTTAGCGTGAATGGTACCGCGAAAATGGCCAGAAGCAGAAATAACAACAGCATTGGCTTGAGTAATATTTCCCTCTCCAAACCCATCAATTTGAATGTCACCTTCAAGATCGATATCACCCACCACTTTGCAGTTTTTGGCAATGATAGATAACCCATGATTTGGATGAGATTTTGAACTAAACAGGCCCATGTCGTGCTCTCCACATACTTCATTTCGTCAAAGTATACCATTAGCCACGCTTTGATGGAGGATGATCGGCGGATAAGCGCGTGATAAAGATGTGATCCCGCTACCAGTATTCGGGGTTGCTGAGTGGCTCGTGTGTTCCCTAAGGCAGTGAACGGCGATTGCTTGCATCACCGTCAATTGATATAAAGCCAATCATTTAGCCGAATAGAGACATCAACTATGTCCATCTCTACTATGTCAATACAGCTTTCCCCATACCAACAGCGTGTTATTGGCTGCTTGCTTGAAAAAGAAGTCACGACGCCAGATCACTATCCGCTGACTTTAAATGCGCTGACCACCGCAGTGAATCAGAAAAGCAATCGCGATCCTGTTTACGATATGTCGGACTCAGACGTGCTGGATGTTATCCATCAGTTGGAAGAAGCAAGGCTTGTCAGCCCGCAAGAGGGGAGCGGAAGTCGTGTGACAAAATACCAGCATCGGTTTTGTAACACGACATTTGGTGACTTGACGTTTAGTGAACAGCAAAAAGCCATTATTTGTGTACTGTTACTGCGTGGCGCGCAAACACCCGGAGAACTAAGAACTCGAACGCAACGTTTGTGCGCCTTTGATGACATGGCGGACGTCGAAGCAACACTGACAAGCATGGTTGAGCAACAGTGGGTGCAAAAATTACCCCGTGAAGCGGGTAAGCGAGAATCACGGTACAGGCATTTGTTTACCGATGCGTCGATTGATTCGTTGATGCATTCAGAGGATGAATCAGAAGCGGTTGGCGCGTCTGATAACGTCTCCCTTTCTCAACGTGTCACGGCACTCGAGCAAGAGGTATCAGAGCTACGTCAACTGTTAGGTACACTGTTGGGGCAGTAATTGAGCATGGACACGCCTTGGTTTGTGTATTTGATTCGAACGCGTCAAGGCCACTTGTATTGCGGTGTTACCACTAACGTTTCTCGTCGTTTCGCACAGCATTCAGCCGGAAAAGGCGCCCGAGCATTGCGAGGTAAAGGTCCACTATTATTGGCGTGGCAGTCAGAGCCCATGGAAAAACGGGCCGCGATGCAACGCGAATGGGAGATTAAACAGTGGCCTAAGGAACGCAAAGAAGCGTTATGCCTTCAGCAATAGCACGTCGCTTTGATTCTCTTAAATTGTACAAATAAAAAAATTTGTACAATTTTGATCTATCCTCTACCTTTACTTGTACAAGATAATATAAATGTACAAGTGCGGCACCCGTCGCACAGTGAGTGTAGAGGTAAGGCATGTCGTTTCCAGTTGGTGTAAGCGCCTGTGTGATCGGTGAAAAAGTCCGCTTTGACAGTGGCCATAAGCGGAGCACATTCGTCACGAAAGAGTTAGGTCCTTATGTGGATTTCGTGCCCGTGTGCCCTGAAGTGGGGATTGGTCTTCCTGTTCCCCGTCCGGCGATTAGGCTGGTCGATAAAGGCGATCTTTCTGTAAAGCTTGTTGAAACCAAGGATCAACAAAAAGACTACACGGATAAAATGATCGCGTTTAGTGAGCGTAAAGCGGAAGAGCTGGAACACAAAGCACTCCGCGGATACATCGTCTGCGCAAAGTCACCAACGTGTGGCATGGAGCGGGTCAAAGTGTATCGCGAAAATGGCTACGCCTCTGATATTTCAGGGGTTGGCTTGTACACGCAAGCACTGATGGCGCAGATGCCTTGGCTACCTATAGAAGAAGATGGTCGCCTTAATGATCCTATCTTAAAAGAGAATTTCGTGTTCCGTTTGTTCGCGCTCGATGATCTCTATAAAAGTGTGGAAGGTGGCGTCACTAAAAAAACTCTAGTTGATTTTCATTCCCGATACAAATTGGTGTTGATGGCACACTCGCCCGAACGTTATCGCGAGTTAGGGCGTTTTATGGCGAACATTGGGCATTACGATATCGATGCATTCTTTGAACAGTATCGGACCGCTTTTATGCAGGCGATTGCCATTCGCGCTACCCGTAAAAAGCACACCAATGTGCTAATGCACCTACAAGGTTATTTTAAAAATAATCTCGATAAAGGCCAAAAAGCAGAATTGGCGAACCTTATCCACGCCTATCGTCAAGGCACCATGCCATTACTGGCGCCTTTGACCTTAATTTCACATCATTTACATAATCATCCCGACGATTATCTGGCCAATCAAGTCTATCTTAAGCCATACCCCGACGCACTGAGGTTACGTTATGGCTTGTGAGGGATCCCACACACTCACTATTAGTCAGGTCGCAGAGCAAACGGGCGTTAATCCTGTGACCTTACGCGCTTGGCAGCGTCGTTATGGCTTATTGTCACCAGCAAGAACCGCAAAAGGCCACCGTTTATACAGTGACGACGACGTCAGCACGATTGCGAGCATTCTTCAGTGGTTAGACAAAGGTGTGCCAATTAGCAAGGTGAAACCCTTGTTGGTGCAAACGTCCGCATCTATCGATGTCCAAGACAACGGTGTCGCTCGAGATTTGATCGACTGTATTCATACGTTCTCGGTGAGGCGCCTTAGCCAAAGTTTGGACCAACTCTTCAAAGAGTATCCCTTTTACTGGTTGGTCGAGCATGTCATGACACCCGTCGATCAATGGCTCAGTCATCACGATGGAGCGGTCAGTATGCTACAGCGTGATCTTTGGCAAACCACGGTGATTGAACAGTGCCGGTCGGTGATCGCCGCGAATGCCAAGAGAAACACGCGAGCAACTTGTTGGTTGGTATCGCTCAACCCAACCAGTGAGTATCAACGTTTGTTAATGGCGGTAGCTCTTCACGAAAAAGGTTACAACGTCACTATACTTTCACAGGCACACAGCCAGTTAAGTTTGATTTTAGAGGTCATGCGCGAGCAGCAAATTAAAACACTGGCGGTGATGGCAAACCATCGACTTGATCGTACGCAGCTTAACCAACTACGTCTTTGTCTGTCGCAAAATGAGATTGAGGTGGTGAGCCAGGCATTCATTTACTCCGTACACGGTGACGAGCTCGAGGATTTGAGGGAGAACAAGACGTTATGCATTTAGTTTGGTTTCGGCGCGATTTACGTGTGTTAGACAACTTGGCGTTGAGTGCCGCGAGTGCGTCATCTAGCCCTGTTGTCGGGATTTTTATCGAAACACCACAGCAGTGGGCTGAGCACCAGCTTGCACCCACACAAGCCGGACTTATTCAAGCACGGCTCGAAGCGCTGCGTGAGGAGCTAAAAGCACTCAACATCCCATTAGTGGTTGAACGGGCGAATGATTTTACTGAGGCGGCGCGTACAGTGGCAGAGTATGCCACACAAACAGATGCACAAGCGGTATTCGCCAATCATGAGTACGAGCTCAATGAAGTCAAACGAGATGAACGCGTGCAGGCTGATTTAGCTGCCCGAGGGATTGCTTGGCATACCTATGCCGATCGCAATTTATTTGCCCCTGGAACGATAAAGTCAGGCAAGGGAGAAGCATACAAAGTGTTTACCCCGTTTAAAAAAGCGTGCTTGCGCGCGCTTGATAACTTGGACTTATCGCCCCGTAGAGCGCCGTCTGTGCGAGAAGAAACATCTGTGGTGAGAGACATCTTTTCTCAACTCGCCCCGATTGAGTTTGTCTACCCAACCGAAGATGTCTCTGCGTGGGCGAGTGACGAAAAAGGGATCCTTGATTGTTTGCGCGAATACTGTCGCGAGCGAGCGGCAGATTACAAAAAGCACCGTGACTTTCCTGCGATGGATGGCACCAGTCAGCTTTCCCCTTATCTCGCCATCGGCGCCTTGTCACCACGACAATGCTTAGCCCGACTTCAGGCGGAAAACGGCGATTGGCGTGAGCCCGATACCGGCGCTGCTACCTGGTTGTCTGAGCTTATTTGGCGAGATTTTTATCAAGAAGTCAGCGCGCAGAACCCTGCAATTAGCAAGCGGCAGTGTTTTTTAAGCTGGGGAGAGTCGGTGGTCTGGGAAAACGACTCAACCTTGTTTGAGGCGTGGAAAAACGGAAAAACGGGTTATCCGATTGTCGATGCCGCCATGCAGCAACTGAATCAAACCGGCTGGATGCACAACCGCTTACGAATGATCGTGGCGAGCTTTTTAACCAAAGATTTGCTGATCGACTGGCGCTGGGGCGAAGACTATTTTATGTCCAAACTGATTGATGGCGACTTTGCATCAAACAATGGCGGTTGGCAGTGGTCGGCATCTGTCGGCACCGATGCGCAGCCTTACTTCCGGATTTTTAACCCAACAACACAAGGAGAGCGGTTTGATAGTGATGGCCGTTTTATCCGCCGCTGGATTCCGGCTTTAAAATCGGTGCCTGGCAAGCATGTTCATCAACCCTGGCAATGGGCAGAAAAGTATGCTAAATCAATAGATTATCCACGACCTGTGGTTGATCACGCTAAACAAAGAAAGAAAGCGTTAGCCTTATTTGAAGCGGCTAAAAACCAGCCTCAGGAGTCGTTTTAATGGCACATCATGAAACACAAGCCGGAGTGAAGCAGTTTGTGTCTATTTATAAGGCATTAAACAAACGTAACTTAACGTCATTAGAAACCCTTTATCATCCAGAGATCGTGTTTCGTGACCCGGCACATGAGATTGTCGGACTGGCAGCCTTCATTCAGTATTTTACTGTGCTTTATGAGAATGTTACTGACTGTCAATTTGTTATTCATCACACCACGGTCGAAGACGATGACGCATTTGTCACCTGGACCATGACACTCTCGCATCCAAAGTTAGAAAAAGGCAAAGCGCGTCAGGTTCAAGGTTGCTCTCACTTGCGCTTTAGCGAGGGCAAAATTATCCGTCATCGTGACTACTTTGACATGGGTGAAATGCTATATGAAGCATTGCCTGTTCTCGGGCGCTTACTGAAACAGATTAAAACGAGGTTAGGACAATGAAACACGTAGTGATCACAGGCGCCACCTCTGGCATTGGCGAACAGTTGGCTCGAGATTATGCGCGACAAGGCTGGCAAGTCACCGCGTGTGGGCGCAATCAAGACAAACTGTCTGCAATGGCAAATGATCATGCCTCACTCACCCCCTTGGCGTTTGACGCGACCGATAGTGAACAAACCCATCAGGCATTGGGCAAACTCAGTATGGCCCCAGATTTGATCATTTTAAACGCGGGAACCTGCGAATATATCGATCAAGGTCGGGTCGATGTGTCGTTGTTTAAGCGCGTGTTTGATATCAATGTCTTTGGTGTGCTCAATTGTATTGAAGCATTACAAGCGGGTTTTAGTGATGCGACCCATCTTGCGATCGTGGGTTCCTCTGCCAGTTACATGCCGCTACCCCGAGCAGAAGCTTATGGCGCCTCCAAAGCGGCGATCAGCTATATCGCCAATACGTTATCCGCAGATCTTGCTCAGCAAGGAGTGACAGTGTCACTTGTTTCTCCTGGTTTCGTGGAAACCCCGCTCACGGACAAAAATGACTTTGCTATGCCAATGCGAGTCAGTGTTAAACAAGCCTCAGCGGCGATCCAGTCTGGATTAGCCAAAGGCAAGACAGAAGTGCATTTCCCACGAAAATTCACGTTTATTCTTAAATTTTTAGCGCTACTGCCTATGTCTTGGCAGATAGCCCTTGCTCGACGTATGACAAGGAACTAAACCATGAAAATTGCCATTATTGGTTCGGGCATTGCCGGGTTAACGTGCGCCCATTACCTTAACAAACAACATGATATTCAGTTATTTGAAGCGAATGACTACCTCGGTGGTCACACGGCGACCGTTGATATTGAGGTCGAAAGTGGTCAATACGCGATTGATACCGGCTTTATCGTCTTTAATGACAGAACTTATCCAAATTATGAGCGCTTGCTCAATGACATCGGGGTTGGACGTCAGCCTTCACAAATGAGTTTTAGTGTGCGCAACGATGCAAACGGCTTAGAATATAACGGCCACAGCTTGTCGTCGTTGTTTGCGCAAAAACGCAATATCGTTAATGTACGTTTTTATCGCTTTCTAGCCGAAATCATGCGCTTTAATCGTCTCGCACGTGACGCGTACGCAGCGAAAGATAGTGCCTCGTCTTCATCATTGAATACCTTAGGGGATTTCCTTAACCAACATGGATTCAGTGATTATTTTTGTCAAAACTATATCTTACCGATGGGTGCGGCCATTTGGTCGTCAACGCTGTCGGATATGCGTGGATTTCCATTAGCCTTTTTCCTACGGTTTTTCCAAAATCATGGTTTGTTAGATGTAACGAATCGACCGCAGTGGTATGTGATACCAGGTGGCTCACGCGAATACGTGAAAAAACTGACACCGGCTTTTGCCGATAAAATTCATCTCAATACGCCGGTAAAACAGGTTCGACGTGATCAAGGCGCGGTCTATGTCACCACGGATAAGGGCGAGCAGGTGTTTGATCAGGTGGTATTCGCGTGTCATAGCGATCAAGCGCTTGCTATGTTAGCCGATCCCAGTGATGCAGAGCGTGACGTTCTCGGCGCCATCCCTTATCAAGATAATGAAGTGGTGCTACATACGGATACCTCTCTGTTACCTAAGCGACAAGGTGCATGGGCGAGCTGGAATTATCATTTGCCCTTGTCAGAAGAAATAGACACGGATCCGGCAGCTTTGACCTACAATATGAATATATTGCAATCAATTCAGTCGCCTGAGACGTTTTGTGTCACGCTCAATCAAACACACAGAATAGAACCCAGCAAGATTTTACGTCGTTTTGTGTATGCACACCCAGTGTTTAATACCGAGAGCGTCGCAGCACAGCAAAAGCGTCATCAGATTAATGGCCAACAGCAAAGCTGGTTTTGTGGCGCGTATTGGTATAACGGTTTTCATGAAGATGGCGTTAAAAGTGCACTTGACGTGGTGGAGGGCATCAATTCGTGACTGAGTCGGTTGTAACTTTGAATAGCGGTTTGTATGTCGGCCAGGTCCGGCATCGGCGCTATACACCGATCAAACATACGTTCACGTATCCTGTTTTTATGCCGTTGATTGACCTAGACGAACTGGCATTACTGTCGTCACAGGTTACGGGGTTCCGGCTGGGTAAATGGGGCTGGGCGGCCTTTGATTATCGAGACTATTTAGATGGGCGAGAAGATACCAAAGCGGCGTGTCTTGACAAGGTATACACACTCACGGGCGAGCGCATAGAAGGAAAAGTTTATGCGCTGTGTCAGCTGCGTTATCTCGGCGTGTATTTTAGTCCGGCGAATTTTTACTACGTCTATGATCACGACAATAACTGGCGCTACGTGCTTGCAGAAGTCAGTAACACCCCTTGGGGCGAACGCCACTATTACGCGGTTCCGGCCGGTACGCGTTGGGAAAATGATAAAGCGTTTCATGTGTCGCCGTTCAATCCAATAGAACAACGCTATCATTGGCGTCTTCGTCCGCCCCGCGAGCGCGTGCACTTGCATCTTGAAGCGCACCGCGAAGCCAAGGAGTTTGACGCGACACTTGGCCTACAACGACGGCCTTTTACCTCAAAAACATTGGGTAAGTTATTGATCCGGACACCGATAGAGACAGTAAAAGTTCTCATTGGTATTTATTGGCAAGCGCTCAAACTTTGGATAAAGGGCGCACCGTTTTATCCGCACCCGGGTGCGAAGAAGGAGTAATTATGTCTGTAACGGACGTACCTCAAAGTCAACGCACATTGACGCGTAAAGAGCATTACGCGAAGCAGTTGGTTTATACGTTAATGGCACACGTCAAAGATGCTTCCATTTCGCTCGTTGATGAGCAGGGTCAGACCTTGCAGTGCGGAGATCCTCAGGCACAATTACATGCATCAGTCTTAGTCCATGATCCACGTTTTTATACTCGGATTTTGACCGGTGGCAGTATTGCAGCCGCCGAAGCTTATATTGAAGGCTGGTGGGAATCGCCCAGTCTAACCGACGTGATTCGGGTCTTTGCTCGTAATTTGCCGGCGATTGATCGGATAGAAAAGCACACGGGTTGGTTGGTGAGCCTCGGTCATAAACTGGCACATTGGCGCAATCGTAACGAGAAAGACACAGCACGCCGCAATATTGCCGCGCATTATGATCTTGGCAACGATCTGTATCGTCACTTTCTCGATGATCAAATGCTGTATTCCAGTGGAATTTATCCGGAAAAGGAAGCCTCACTAGAAGCCGCGCAAATAGAAAAAATGGATCGTCTCTGCCGACAACTGTCGCTAACGCCTGATGATCACCTGATCGAAATTGGCACAGGTTGGGGTGGCATGGCGATCTATGCCGCAAAGCATTACGGCTGTCGTGTCACGACCACCACCATCTCGGAAGAACAGCATGCTTGGGCACAGGCGTGTATTGCACGAGAGGGGTTAGATAATCAGATCACATTGCTTAAAGAGGATTACCGCGATCTGACCGGCGAGTACGACAAACTTGTCTCGATAGAGATGATTGAAGCGGTAGGCAAAGAATACCTAGATACCTTTGTGCGGAAGTGTCAGTCACTACTCAAGCCGAGTGGTTTGATGGCGATTCAAGCGATCACAATAGCGGATCAACGTTATGACCATTACAGTCGCAATGTCGACTTTATTCAAAAGCACATTTTCCCGGGAGGGTTTTTACCCTCGGTAAACGTCTTACTTGATCACTTCACCGCCCAAACGGACTTTGTGATACGGGATTTAAAAGACATTGGTTTGGATTACGCGCAAACGCTAGCTGATTGGCATACTCGGTTTAATCAACAAGCAGAGACCTTGCGGGAATACGGATACGACGAGCGTTTTGCGCGCCTGTGGCGTTTTTATTTTTGCTATTGCGAAGGCGGCTTCAGAGAGCGAACCATCAGTGCAGTCCAGCTGTTGCTTAGTCGTCCGGCTTGGCGAGAGGCCTAAATAATGCGTTTTGTGTTGATCTCTTTATTGTTCAACGTGTACTGGTTTTCGGCGGCTATCGGGCCGCCGAGTTTACAATGGTTGATGGGAGCGATGTTACTGGCTGCGATCGCCTATGATCGTACCGTGATCGCTGGGATCTTAACCCTTGCCCCATTAGGCATCATTGGTGACAGTGTGATGCTGTATACGCAGTGGTTAGCTGTCGACATCAGCTCACTGATCATGCCTTCTTGGCTTATTTTACTTTGGTTGGGTTTTTGCGCCTTTGCGTGGCTTATGCGTGAACTCGTGCTCGCTCGGCCAATTTGGTTGATCACATGCATTGGCAGTGTGGGGGGAGCAAGCAGTTATCTCGCGGGAGAGCGACTCGGTGCATTATCATTCCCGCAATCCTTTTGGATAACGGGCGTGGTATTACTCGGCGTTTGGGCGATATACAGTGTGTTATTCGTTGCCTTAATGCGTTGGTTACAACACAAAGTAGAGGCGCGAATGGCGGCAACAAGGGGACAACAATGACAGGATGGAAAGTACTTATCGCCAGCCTCATTCTCACCATGGCAACTTCCGTGCAAGCTGAGCAGCCAACGACCGGCGGCTCGATGGCCTGGCAGCAATGGCCCGAAGTGGGGGAAGCGACCTTAACTTGGGGCTGGTGGACGATTTATCAATCGTCATTACGCACGCCATCAGGCGATTACGAACCACCATTACCTCATGCTCTGGTGATCACGTATGCCCGTGATATTAGCGAAGAGCGCTTGATGAAAGCCACTAACGACCAATGGGCGCATTTAGGTTATTCGGCTTCACAACGTGAACGCTGGCAAACTGCGCTTAATGATGCGTGGGGCGATATTACCGAAGACGATCGACTTGCGTTTGTTCGCTACAAGGACAAAGGCGTTTTCCATTATCAATCTCAAGGGCAAGATTGGCGCACCACATTAGTGATCGATGACACAGATCTAGCCGACGCCTTTTTAGCTATCTGGTTATCAGAAAACACAGAGTACCCCGATCATCGGCGCGCATTATTAGGAGAAGCATCATGACAAAGTGGACCCGCAGTTTTAACCGGGCATGCCTTACCCTTGCAAGCGTTATCATGCTTGCTGCTTGTTCGGCGGATATCGATGATTATCAAGATCGTGAGCCGGCGTTCAACATGTTCGAGTATTTTGATGGACATACCAAAGCGTGGGGCATGGTCCAAGACTTTACAGGGGAGCAAACCCGCCGCTTCGAAGTGGATATTGAGGGAACGGTCGACGGTGACACGCTCACATTGGATGAATCGTTTATCTATGCGGACGGAGAAACCCAAATGCGCGTGTGGACGATTACGCGTCATCAAGATGGTACTTATACGGGGACGGCTGGCGATATCGTCGGCGAGGCAAGGGGTGTCGTTGCGGGTAATGCCCTGAATTGGCGCTATGATTTAGTGGTGCCTGTTGGCGAGAGTGAATATCAGTTCCACTTTGATGACTGGATGTTCCGTCAAGATGATGATCATCTCTTTAACGTGACCTCGATGCGAAAATGGGGCATTGAAGTGGGCAAAGTGACGCTGTTTTTCCAACGCGTCGAACAATAAGTGTGTTTGAGGCGTTATCCAACGCCTCTAGCTAGCCCGATGGCACGCTGAATAACCCAACGGAGCAGTTTAGGGATCGGCGTATTCAGCTCATTTTCTGTATAAGCAATAATGGCCAGGGCGGCATCGGGTTTTGCGTAGCGCTTTAACGCCTTGGCGATGATACGCTTATCGTTCATGTGCGGCTGCTGGCTCGCCACGCCAGCCATCTCGCGAAACAACGGCTCATAGCCATTGTTATATAAATAATGCTCAATATCTCTATCGGGCAGTACCGTCAGTCTTGCTCCTTCGGGCTGATGCTCGATTTGTCCTCGCGCGGTGGCTGCGTACTTCTTTCCTGCCATATCACCATCGGCGACAAGGTGCCATTCAATGCCCAGTGCCTTGGCGGTCTTGATGAGTGGCCTAAGTCCGCTTTGTGCAAACTCAATTAAATGGACACCTTCCGCTGCAAAGTCATAACCTTGTAATCGTGCAAGCTCATTAAATAGCCAGATTTCAGTTTCACCTTCAACCAATAACCAGCAGCGTGCGAACAGTGCGCTGGGACGATGAAAGCGAACGTGGAACGTGACACGCCGACGTTCATCTTGCGTCAGTAGATGAGAAGGGACTTGATGGCTACGTGTTTCCGTGGGATGGCGTACAAGCCGGCGAATATGATCGAGCTGAACGCCAGCCAACAAATCACCGCTATTGGTGGTCAACAGTTTTTGCATGGGCATGAGTTGGATGAGCCGCCATGCCTGATTTAAAAGTGTGGGGTGTAGCCGACCTTCAGGATCTTCAAACAACATAATAGGTCGGGCATTACGTTTGAGTTGTTTCGGGCCACGCGCCCGCACAAATGCACTCAGTAACCCCATTAATACGAGCCGGCTTTGGTTAGATGTATTGGCGGCAACCGCTTCTAAGGGGTGCATTTGATTATGGGTAATCGACAGTGCGCCAGGAGCATGAATGGGATAGGGGGCGCGGCTATGCTCGTCAGCGGCAAAATAGTGATCGAGTAGCTGACGCATTGCATGCAGGCCACTTTTGATTTCCCCTTTGTTAACGTGCCCAGGCATCATTAATAAACGGCGATAGGTATTATCTAAACGTTGCTCAACCCGCGTATTGTCTTTATTGACCATTTGTCCAGGTACTCGCATACGTCGGGCATCACGTACCCTGACAACGGGATGGATCTGCATTAAATGGCTTGCGAGCGCATCGTTGTCGACCTTTTCAATTATCTCTCCCTGACAAGACAAGAATACACGCTGTACCGAAACTTTACTTTCTTGCATGGTCGCGTTCAGACAGTAATCTAAAGTTCGGCAACCGGCATTTTCACCGTTCCAGATCGGCTTAAAACGACGATAACGGCGAGCTTTATGCTCTCCTGGAAAACTTTCCTGCCAACGGAGAATAATCTGAAATTGTTGTTCTGGTGCGACGCCAAGGGCATGGTCAACATGAAAGTCAGAGCGTTTAAACTGAGGTTTATCGCCACTGGGATGGAGTGCGAGCTCCAGTGCATCCAAAAGAGACGATTTCCCCCATGCGTTTTCGCCGATCAACACGGTGAGTTCATCGACTTGGAGTGATAGGCGTCGGATGCCACGGAAGCCTGCAATTTCTATACGGTCTAATCTCATTGTCACCTCTGTTTTAGAGTATGACACCTTGACGAAAAAGGAAACGAAATCGATGGTTATTTTGTGCTATATGCCTGATTTATCGTGACTAACACATAATGCTTCCTCACGAGTGATTGCCCTTCGATTTACCATAGGGTGGTAAGGTAAACCCTGATATAGTGTGTAGATCTGTTACGTGCCCTTTTTAGGGTGATCATCGAGAGAAAATTATGTTGTCGTTTGAAGCCTTACACGTTCTTGATGCCATTGAGCGAAAAGGCAGTTTTGCTGCTGCCGCTGAGTCGTTGAATCGTGCGCCCTCATCGCTGAGCTATCAAGTACAGAAGCTTGAAGACGAACTTGGATTAGTGATTTTTGATCGTTCAGGCCACCGTGCGACGTTTACTGATGCCGGCCATTTATTGGTTGAGCGAGGGCGCATGTTGTTAAAAGCGGCAGATGAAATGGTGGCGGATGCAGCATCATTGGCTCACGGCTGGGAGTTGGAAATTTGTCTTGCCTACGATGGATTGTTTAAGAGTGACTTCTTTTTTCCGCTGATCGAGCGTTTAGCTAAAAAGAGTAGCACACGGCTGAAACTGTCTGAGCAAATACTAGCAGGCTGTTGGGAGGCGTTAGCACAAGAGCGCGCAGATGTACTGATTGCGCCGATCCCCGATACTGTGCCTCAAGGAATAAAAGTACAGCCGCTGGGAGAAATGAGCGCCTATTGGGTTGCTGCTCCCGACCATCCGATACATAAAGAAGCGCGCCCGGTTGAACCCGATGTTCGCGCCAAATACCGTGGCGTCGCGGTTGCTGACACGGCGCGAGGTATGCAGCCGAAAACCTATAATGTGCTGGAAAATCAACCACGCTTAACCGTCAGTTCCATGCATGACAAATATACGGCTATTTTGAATGGCCAAGGCATCGGGACGTTGCCCTGGTTTTGGGTCCAAGACGATCTGAACGCCGGACGTTTAAAACGCCTAAAAGGGGGAGAGCCGTTTCAGCTCAAGTTCGGAGTAGCCTGGAAGCGCAATCGAATGGGCAATGCTAAATCCTGGTTAGTCAGACAGTTGCCCAATTTACTTGCGCCTTACATGCAAGCAGGCGACATACCGATTAATAAGTCTTCGTCTTGAATGAAGAAGGCGCTGGATTGAATTGACCAGCTTTGGTCGCGCGTTGTCTTCGCTTACGCGTTGGATGATAACGGCAGTTGCATATCGACGATACCATCGGCCATTTGCACATCAATACTAAAGCCGCATTTTTGTGCGAGTGCGATCATCCCTCGATTATTGGGCATGGTCATCCCGGTGATGCGTGATAGGCCTGCCTGGCGGCCATAGTTAATAATGGTGTTCATAAGCACACCGCCGAGACCAACACCTTTTAAATCAGAGCGGACTAAGACCGCAAATTCGGCGTCTGTATTTTGAGGATCGGCCAATAAACGCGCGACTCCCCAGATTTCTTCTCTCCCGGAAGATAGTGGGAACGTGGCCACTATCGCCATTTCACGGTCATAGTCAATTTGAGTCAAATTCGCTAACGCCTCATGATTTAGCTCGCCAACGTCAGAGAAAAAGCGGCGGTATAGATCCTCTTCAGACACTTTTTCGACAAAGGCCTTATGCGTCGGCTCATCTTCGGGAAGAATAGGACGCAGCAGAATGGTTTGTCCGTTTTTAAGCGTGACCGACTGCTCCAATTCTTTAGGGTAAGGCCGAATAGCTAAGCGCTTTTGTTGGCTACCCGCGTAATCTCGTAACCGTAGCGATGCATCCAAAACCGTGAGTTCCTCGCCAGCGATCAGAAGTGGGTGGATATCGAGCTCATCGACTTCCGGGCAATCAATGATCATTTGTGACAATGTCACTAAAAATTGACATAGACGCGGTACATCGATGGCAATAGGAAAGCCGCGTTGCTTGATTTTACCGCTTTTAATCGCGCCAATCACAAGATAGCGCGCCAGTGCCATATTAAGCGGCGGGATCCCGACTGCCGCATCTTTGGTGACATCCCAATCAGAGCCGCCTTCTCCGAGTAAAATGATGGTACCGAAAACGGGATCATTACTGATGGTAACGCGTAGCTCCTGGGCACCCGCTCGCGGAGCCATCGACTGTATCAATAATCCTTGGATGTGGGCGTTGGGAAAAGTGACAGACACGCGATCAAGGATCGCTTGAGCAGCATTAGCGACTTCCGCTCCTGTACGTAAATTCAACATCACGCCTTGCACATCTGATTTATGACGAATATCGGAAGAGCGAAGCTTCACGGCAACAGGATAACCAACTTGTTCGGCAATTTGGGCGGCTTCTACCGCGTCGGTCGCGAGCCAGGTAGATATAACCTGCATACCATAAGCTTCTAAAAAGGGTCGTACCTCATGGGTCGTTAGGGTGAGATGCTCAATGTCTTCTGCTTGTTCGATAAACGCCCGTGCGGCCAATAAGTCATAGTCCATGAGTCCAGTCGAGGTAGGGGTTTCCATTAATTGCTTTTGGTTGCGCCTATATTCGACTAAGTGCATATAAGCAGTCACGGCGCTTTCAGGTGTTCGATAGGTTGGGAAGCCGGCATGCGTGAACGCCAGCCGGGCGACTGTGGCATCGTCTCCCTCTCCTTGCCAATTCGTTAAAATATTAAAGCGCCGCGCGCGAGGGTTTTCTTTTAATGAATGAATGATGGCTTTGGCGGTCGCCAGTCCAGGTGCCGTGACCGATGGGGAATGCATGATCAAAACCGCGTCGGCCTCATCACTGTTTAACATGATATCTATTGCCGCTTGGTAACGCTGGGTGTCAGCATCTCCGACCAAGTCAATGGGGTTCGTATGCGACCAGCTTGCAGGCAAGACCTGATTTAGGGCGTCAAGCGTTGAATCACTCAAGGTCGCTAGCTTACCCCCAGCATCCATCAGCGTGTCAACCGCCATTACTGCCGGCCCACCGCCGTTAGTGATAATCGCGAGCCGTTCTCCACGCAAAGGAACGGAGTGAGATAGCGTCTCGACCGCGGCAAATAACTCGTGCGTATTGTTTACACGTAACATCCCAGAGCGTCGAATTGCAGCATCGTAAGCGGCATCTAACCCTGTACTGGTCTGACTAAGTTGTTCAAGAGCAACAGATCCACCGCGGGTACGACCACTTTTCAATACGAGAATACGACGATTTCGGGCGGCCGCTCGCGCAGCGGAGATAAAGCGCCGTGCATCACGAATTGAATCGACGTAGAGCAAAATCGCGTCGGTTTTACTGTCGCGACACAAAAAGTCGAGTAATTCGGGGAAATCAATATCACAGGCTTCGCCCAATGAGATAAAGGTTGAAAAGCCAATACGTTTATTTCGCGCCCAGTCCAAAATAGTGGTACAGACGGCGGCCGATTGAGAGACAAAAGCAATGTTTCCTTTGTTGGCCGGCACAGGTGCAAAGGATGCGTTAAGGTTAAGCCATGGTAAAATCATGCCCAAACTATTGGGGCCAAGCACGCGCATGGTGTATCTCTCTGCCACCCGTTGCATTATCGCGTACTGACTTGTGCCGAGTGAGTCGAGCTGGCCGCGCATCCCGGCTGCGAGCACAATGACGAGCTTAACGCCTCTTTCTCCCAATTGTTCGATAAGCGCTGGCGTCGCTTCACCACGGGTACAGAGAACAGCTAAATCGGGGACAAGTGGCAGATCCGCAATCGTTTTATACGCCAAAATGCCGGCAACCGCTTGATACTTAGGTGTGACAGGCATGATAGGGCCTTGAAATCCACCGGATTGTAAGTTGCGGGTGATAACGTAGCCTGCGCGGTCGCTGCGGTCGGACGCACCTATAACTGCAATAGACTTAGGCTTGAGGAGTTGTTCGATGCCGGCCATAGTTTCCTCCGAAAAAGCGTCGCCCAGCGTCATCAACGGTGGGCACATCAATTGGTTAAGCTCTGAAGCCAGTCTATCGGTTCAGCGTTGAAATCAACGGTCTTTTTTAACGCAATGTGATCTGGGTGTGGCAGAAACTGGCTGTTACGATACACTCAAGCACGTCGTTTAACGTTCTATCTGTGAGCTATCACCGGAAACCTTATGTAACAGGTTAACTTTTGGTTGAATGGCTATTGGGTCGGGGGCACAATGAAACAAATTTGGATAACTGACAGAATCACAATGAAAAAACTGGGCTTACTTGCAGTTGCGCTGCTGCTAACAGGATGCAGTGGTGGTGGTGTGACCACTGAAATTTATAGTCAGACCATTGAGTCAACCGATACGCGCGAGACTGTGAAAACCTCGGCACCACAACCGAAAGAGCGATCTGCATCGAAAGAACGATCTGTATCGAAAGAGCAATCCGCTTGGAAAGAGGAAGCGTCGCCAGCGCCGAAAAAACAAACCGTAAAAGCATCAAGCCAGGGCCCAGGGTATACCATTCAAATTGTGGCACTTAGCCATGATCGCGGGTTTACTGATTACGCCAAACGGCTTCCAAGTAACGAGCCACTTTGGAGCAACAAGAAAATGGTAGACGGCTTACCTTGGTATACCTTGTTGTATGGTGAATATTCATCACGAGATGCAGCGAAGCGTGCCATTAAGGCTTTACCGCAAACCATTCAGCAGTATGGTCCTTTTGTTCGTGACATCGCAGACATTAAGCGTTCATCAACGCCTGAGATGACACGCGTTAACTAGTCGAATCTCCGCGCCTGTCAATATAGAAGCTGGCTCTTGGGTCAGCTTTGAACAAACCCGCAGCAATCAAACACCAAAATACCAACAAATACGCGTCGATAGGTGAAAGCAACGTCGCATTTGACTACTATGGCGGTATATTCAGGTAACGTGTTAATGCACGTGGTGAGAGAAAATAATGACGAAACTAAACCTGCTTTTACTGTGCGGTGGCGGTGGTGCGGAGCACGATATCTCGCTCGTTTCTGCGCAGTATATTGAATCACAGCTAGCGAAGCTCCCTCGAGTCAATGTCCAAAAAGTCGAAATCACCCAAGATGGATGGCACCTTGACGATGGTATGCGCTGTCACCTTGATACTGATGGCATGCTTTGTAGCAAGGTTGAACATAGGCAAATTCATTATGTGATCCCTTGCTTCCATGGTTTTCCCGGCGAGACGGGGGATATTCAGTCACTACTCGAGATCACCGGCTTGCCTTACTTAGGATGCGGCCCGGAAGGTAGCCAAATTTGCTTTAATAAAATCACCTCGAAGTTGTGGTTTGATGCCCTCGGCATTCCGAACACACCCTACGTGTTTATCACCGATCAAAGTGACCAAAGCATGGCACGTGCGACCGCCTTTTTTGCTGAGCATCAAGGCGTTTTCGTCAAAGCGGCCAGTCAAGGATCCAGTGTAGGCTGCTATCGTGTGACTGAAGAAGAGCAGCTCTCAACATGCATTGCAGATGCGTTTACGTTTTCTGACCAAGTATTGATCGAAAAAGCGATTCAACCGCGTGAATTAGAGGTCGCCGCGTTTCAGGTTGGCGACGAAATTATTGTCACCAAGCCGGGTGAAATACGCTGTCCAGAGGGCAGTTTTTATACCTTTGAAGAGAAATACAGTGAAGGGAGTTCGAGTAATACACAGATTGAAGCACTCGACCTTAGCGAGGAACAAGTTGCCTGTATTCGCGACTATGCCCATCAAGCGTTTAAGCAACTGCGATTAAAGGACATGTCGCGCATTGATTTTTTCTTGACTGAGAACGGTACGGTACTCGTCAACGAAATTAATACCTTTCCAGGTATGACGCCCATTTCCATGTTCCCTAAATTGGTCGAACATCATGGGTTAGCATTTGATGAATATCTCGCATCACGTATCACCCATGCAACGGGACGGCGAGTAAGCTAGTTATTCCGTCAGCTTCTTATGTCGGTATCGCGCTTTAGCTTGTTCACTTGCTATCGTGTTACCGACATATTGCGCCGGCATTGCGGGGCTTTTCCAGCGGCCAAGATGCTGGATTTGTTTTATTGTCATTCCTTTATTGGCAAGTGCACGGCTTGCACCGACGCGAGGTGATTGCCCAGAAAAAGTAACGGATTCACCCAGCAAGCGACTCGCGCGTCGAAAGACCCGATAAATCGATGACGGGTCTAATGCGGTCTCACCTAAATGGCCATGTTTGTTGATTCGACGAAGTAGGGGGCCATGATTCATTCCTGTTTTATCTAACCACTGGGCGACTAACATCGCTGTTTGCTCACTCAATGCTACCCGTTGATCTCTAACTATTATGAACGTTTGGGTACCTTGAGTAATCAGATCGTCTGTGGTCAGTGCGGCAAGTTCACTGCGTTTAAGCAATCCTTCATAAGAAAGTGACCATACAAGCCGATCTCTCAGATCTTGCAGTCTTTGCGAACCAGCGAGTTGTTCATTGAGTTGTATCATGTGCTGCGCGTGAAAGGGGGTGGCTTCTTTACTTTCCGGCAACTTTGCCTGAAGTAATCGAGCCATGGCGTATTTTACTTCGCGATGTTTACTGGGATCACGCTGTTGATGTAGTCGATGTACTAAGCCGACGGTGACCACGACACGACGAATCACCGATATTTTACGTTGTTGAACCGCTAGCTCGGCAAAGCGACGCAAAGTCGTTATCGCACATGGCAAGGCTGTGATCCCTTGGCTGTGACAAAAATCAGCAAATACGTGCCAGTCATTACGGTAACTGAGTAATGAATTACGACTGTAAGCGCCTTGTGTTAATAATTCCCACTCATCCAAACTGACCACGCCTTGATTGAAAAGGGCCAAGCTATCGGGAATATGTTTTGGCTCAAGCGGTAAAATCTTTTTCATAACGCACTATAACTTTATGTATTTCTTATCAGTCTAACACGCTAGAATGAAAAATATTAGACTTATATCTCATTACACTAGACCCTAAGTCCGTTAATGGCTTGGATTAATGAAATAATTCTAAGTAGGGCTGATAATAGTCTAAAACAGACTCAAGGCCGTAGTTCAATGCAACATGGCGTACACGGCTATTTGCGGGAGGAAAAAACATGACCCGACGCCTTTTTCATCGTGGTTATACGATTGAAAAGTCAGAAGGTGGCGATGAGGCCACAGAGGTTTACCGCGCTAGACTCGGGGGTAAATCGATATCTGGCAGTTTGCACAATGTGAAAAAATCAATCGAGTGGTGGGCTGACACCAGTATTCTTGTCGATCCCGCCGATTTTGATGATGAAGAGGATGACGTATCGTCAAAAAAGCAGGTGGAAGAATATAATGGTTTTCGTATTATGAACGACGATCCAGAAAAAGATGAAAAGGGCTGGTATATGATTGTCCGAGGCAAACTGATGAAGGGATCGCTACCAGGATTAAAGCTTTTTATTGATAAAAATGGAGAGCAGCTGCGCGGATAGTGACTGCCAACACAGCGACGCTTTTGGTATTATGAGCCTAAAATGTTCAACGAAGCAAAACTATCACCATGTCTGACGAAAACCGCTTAGTCTACTCAACAGAATCTGGAAAAATCAAAGAAACGCCAGAGAAGCCTCAACGCCCTAAAGGGGATGGCATTGTTCGTATCCAGCGCCAAACAAAAGGGCGCAAAGGTAAAGGCGTCAGCTTAGTCACTGGCTTAGACCTTGATGATGCTGAATTAAAACAGCTCGCCGCCGAACTCAAAAAAGTATGTGGTTGCGGGGGAGCCGTGAAAGATGGCGTGATTGAGATCCAAGGGGATAAGCGCGACAACATCAAAACGCACTTAGAAAAGAAAGGCCACACAGTCAAACTGGCCGGCGGGTAAAAAGAAAAACCAGGCAACATCTCATGCCTGGTTTTTTTGTTTACGTTTTTTGTTGCTTAAATAAGTCCATCAGGGTCAATCAACAGATCAAACCGCTCGTGACCATGCAGTGATTCAAAGTCGGCCTCTTCTCGAGCTGCCTCACGCAATGAAGCACTTTCAGCTATCGCCAGCTCTAAGTCAGACACGGCTTGGTCCTCGGCACCTAACCTTGCATAAGCACAAGCGCGTTGGAATAGGGCATTAGCATTGCGCTCATCCACTTCCAAGACGCGGTTACTAATACTTAGCGCCCAATGGTATTCACCCATCTCCATCGCGGCATCCGCTTTGTGCGTTAACGCTTCGAGATCACCAGGGCGGATTTTGAGTATCTCATTATAAATTTCCATCCGCTGCTCTGGCGTCTGCGAATGCTGCGCACGTAACCATAAGTTATGGATTTCGTTAATGCGTTCAATTTCTTTGTTATTTTCAGCAATAATGCGCGTTTTACGCTTCAAATCTCGCTCGAGCGCTTGGAACTTACGCTCATATTGCTCTGCAATTTCAGATAACTGTTGATCCGCCAGTTCTTTGGTGTTGGTTTTAATATCACGTAACGACTGCCAGCCAACGAGGGCAATGAGCGATGCTGCGCCCGCGATGAGATAAAAGAAGTAGGTCACTGTCACATTAGCGTAGTTGAGTGACTTATCCGCCACGTCGAGCTCACGGTCGGTAATCTCTGTGACCATACGTTTTTCTAACGCTTGGAAATCGGTTCTTAAGTTCCGGATCTCATCCAAAACATACCTTTCCATCAATGGTTTATCGTAAATACTTTGCTCGGCGTACGATGTTGGCTCTTTGGCCGCCTTAGTATGCTTAACATCGTTTTCGTCCTGAGCTATCGCGCCAAAACTGGCTAACGCCACGAGCAAACACGCCCAAATGTGCGCTTTCATGGTTATCCCTATAATGAATGATCTAATGACTGGTGAACTGTAGCAAACCTTGCTGAACCTAAAAAGGTTAATGGGTGGAATTCGTCCGGAGCGAACCGTGATTTGTGTTCCCGGTACAGTAAACACCTGCTGTTCTGCTGTATTTTAGCCCAGCTTGACAACTGTCATAATGTCAGCCATTTTAGACGTATATAAGTCAAATTTAAATGACATGGTGATCACGATGAACCGATCTATTTTAGATGTAGTCATGAACGCAGAAGGTATCGTTGAACCGAGCAAAATGGCCGCGTTTTTCCATACAAATTTGAAAGAAATTGCATCATTGTCTGGGTTACCTTATTCCACGCTGAGTCGCACCGAACGATATTCAACAATCAAGGCGCAGCAACAACTACGTAACTGCACAGAAGTGATCAACCGAATCCTTCCGTGGACGGGGAATGAATTTCATGCCTACGCGTGGTATCGGAGCGAAGGGCTGCCAGAGTTTGGCGGATTAACCGCAGAACAATTGGTTAAGCACGATCGAATGGATGCGGTCAGAGCCTACCTCGATCATACGAGCGAAGGCGGTTATGCGTGAAGAGAAGCTAAAGGAACATTTGTTTAAATTTGAAGGTGCGGTATTTCGTGGCCATAACCCTCGCTGGTCATACGCGCCTAACAGTGGTGAAGGGGCAAGACGCAACGGTGGTCGGTTTAACCCAAAAGGTGTTGGCGCCTTATACACCTCACTGTCTCAATCAGGTGCATGGGTCGAGGCTCAGCAGGGGTTTCGTTTTAAAGCTCAGCCTCTGACAATATGTCAATATGATGTCGACTGCGACAACGTACTCGATCTGACCGATGAAACAGTGCTTCTAAACTGTGGCATCAAGCCCTCGACGCTAAGCTGTGCTTGGTTAGATCAAGTGACCCAGCAGCAAACGCCCGATAGTTGGTACTTATCGACGCAGCTCATCAGTGCAAAGGTCAACGCCATTATTGTGCCAAGTTTTGCGCGTGGAGCCACTCAGGACATGAAAAATATCGTATTTTGGCGATGGAGTGATACGCCACCCAACATGGTTAAAGTGATTGATGACTTTGAACGCCTGCCGCCATCACCTTATTAGCGCCGTCCGACACCGCAAGAAATGCGGGGAATAGGCTGGTCACGACAGCAATTGCCGTGACTTTGGCGAACTGACGCTTCAATGCGCTAGAAGTATAAGATAGCAATAACGCTGATCTTGTTTGGCTTATCACCGCATGATTGAAGCACCTTAGGTCAAGCGGAGCATTTGAACTAAGTTGATTAAAGAAAATGGTGATTAGCTATTTTATGGTAAATAGTCAGTTATGTTGAATCATCGCGTCAGAATACTGAAGGGGGAGAGAAAATGGAGGTGAGGAGTCAAGGCGCTTGTCTTATCGATACGATTCGTCATCTGATAAACACCCTATTTAACATAACATACATAATGCGCACTTAAGATTGGTTTATTAACATACCGCTATATCGATTCATCCAGTAAGTAAATCTTCTCAACCTGGCTGATTTCTTTCCCGTTCCAAATCATTTCTGCGTGGAAGCATTGGATGACATCGCTAACCACTTTTGGCGTAGACATCGCCCAGCAGATCCTCCCTTCATTTCGCACTGAGTGGTAGCGGATCCCTGATAATGTATCATTTTGCCGTACCTGGCGGCCAAGCATCTGTGCCGCAGAGTAATCAATCAGGTCGTAAATTGGATCTGTCATTGGCTTGTCGCACACATCAATCACCTTATTATCATCAAATGTGAAACGAAGCGCCCTAAACACCAAACGATCATAGTGAAGCCCATTAACACCAGCCCAATACTTGCGCTGGTGATACATGACCTCCTTTACAGCGGTTTGTTCGGTGTCACCAATATAAAGCATCCCAAAGCTGCCATCAGCAAAGCGTGAGCCATCACGGTTAATGTGCGTAAAGGCGGCTACCGCATAGCTACGACCACGTTCACAGTGGTACGGGATTTCCTCCGGCTTAATCAGGGAAACATCACCCACTTCATCGAGAATACGTGGATTCGTCAATGCTTGCAGTTGATACATCACCTCAAAGTCTTCCGGATTAAGGACATCATCAAACAAATCAATCGTCGGGTACTTAGACGGAATGAGCCTATAACCTACCGCTTGATTTTCTCTCGCATTCGGCATGCTACCCCCATTGACCTGAACGTAACGCGTCGACACGACAGAACACTTCGTAAAGATCAGCGAATTTGCCGCTACTAATAATAGATAAAGGCGTCTGCCCTTCGAAGTAAGCGTTTTTGTTCTCCATCGACATGAAACCCTGAACGTTCTCTTGGTTATCGAAGATGATTCGAAGGCTACTGTGAATGTTTGCGATATAGCTTAAGCGCTCAAGCTGATCATCATCCATAGATATAGTATCTGGGTTCGCCTTGTACTTTTGGAATGTAGACCTTGGCATGCGAAGAATTCGCTGCATGTCTGCGCCGGTACAGCCCCATCCTTCCATTATTTTTACAACAGCTTTGAAGCCGACCCGAGCCATTCTCTTCTTGTCTGCCGCCTTTGGTGCTTGTGCTGCTGTCATATCATTCACCATTTCATGCTCACACACTCTCATTATGGACTTAATCTATAATTATATCCATATTGAGACAGAGGGATCTTGCACTTAGATTGATTGGCGTGTCGATGTCCGATAAAGTGCTGATAATACATCGTCAATGCGAGTACGCTTTATGATAAAAACAGCTTTGGTCGGTTTTGGCTTTTCCGCCAATACATTTCACGTTCCTTTTTTGAGTGCAATCTCTGAGTTCGCTATTTCAGCTGTTGTGTCCAGTAAACCCGAACAAGTTGCACGGCGATTGCCTAAAGCGGCTTGCTTTGACGACCTCAACACTTTACTCACTCAACAAACCCCAGATTTGGTGGTGATTACTACCCCCAACCACCTCCATTACCAACACGTTAAACAAGCATTAGAAGCCGGTTGCCATGTCTTGGTAGAAAAGCCTTTTGTGACCAATAGCCGTGATGGTCTCGAGCTAGCGGCGCTGGCCAAGCAAAAAGGCTTGGTGTTGTGTCCTTACCACAATCGACGTTGGGATGGGGATTTTCTCACCCTAAAAGGGTTACACCTAGCAGGTGAGCTTGGCGACATCAAAGTCATGCATTCCAGCTTTAATCGCTACCGCCCAGAAGTCCGCCAACGTTGGCGCGAATTGCCAGGTGAAGGCAGCGGAATTCTCTATGACCTCGGCTCTCATTTAATTGACCAAGCCCTCCATCTTTTAGGGGAACCGGATGCGGTATCCGGCACCTGTCGTGCGCTACGCCCTAGCAGCGAAACGACCGACTATTTTCAAGTGACGCTGCATTACCCAAACACAGAAGTAATTTTATCCTCCAGCCCTTACCGTTCAGGTACCACCGAACGCTTTGTCGTCCAGGGTGAAAAAGCGACCTTCAGTACCGTAGGGTTAGATATTCAAGAAGAGCAACTACGCGCGGGTTTGATGGTAACTGTCTCTGGTTTTGGTGAGCAAGCGTATCAAGGGATGCTCGAAGTTGGTGACAGCGTCACTCCTGATCCTCTCACCCTTGAAAACGGCCAATATCACCGCCTGTTCGATGGATTAGCAAAGGCAATTACCGATAACCAACCCTCGCCTGTTTGCCCAATTTCTGCAAGCAAAGTCATCTATGCTATTGAGCTGGCACAAACAGCCTCTGATACAGGTACTCGTCAACCTTGGCAGTTCTAAGGCTGCAGTTTATAAATTAATTAAAAAGCTGAGCCACATGAGCGATGTGACTTAGCTTTTTGCTTTACAACATATAAAGTTATAGTGCGCTAAGTGATAAAAAGTAGCCCAGACACAGCTGGGCCACAAAGTATGGCGCGTATTAAGCGAGAGTAAACTGGTACACCATCATTAATAGGAGTAACCAAAACACCGAAATTCGCCATTGAGTTAATGCCACTAAGCCAAGCGCGATGGGCACTAAATCCAAAGGTTTTGTGTAGGCGGAAACCCATACGGGTTGATAAAGCGCGGCGGCAAGAAGCCCTACCACACTTGCGTTAATGAGACTGATAGCCCCGGCCAAGCGAGGCTGAGTTTTAACCGCCTCCCAAATCGGCAAAACACCGAACATAAGTAATGCACCAGGCAAGAAAATCGCAATCGTTGCAATGATACTGCCCCAAATGGGAGCTAACCCTTCAACACTGGCACCCAGATAACTCGCCATGGTGAACATCGGCCCCGGCACTAGCTGAGCCGCCGCATAACCTTCAATTAACGCCGAATCAGTGACAACGTCACCGACAATAGGCTCGAGCAATGGTAAAACCACATGCCCGCCACCAAAGACAAAACTGCCCGCTTGGTAGAACAGATTAAACACCTGTACCCATAAGGTTTGATTAAACAGCCAAGGTACTGTGAGCAATAGTAAAAAGAGACCCAGGATCACGCTACTGCGGCGCCACGCAATGTTAACTGGTGCATGATGTGATTGGGGCTTCGCAAACCCAATAGCTCCTACAATGCCTGCAATGACAATGGGAAGTACTTGATATAATACGCCTGATGGCGTTAGCAATAGCCATAACGTTGTTGCCACCGCCATTGTCCCAGTCGCTAACGAGCCGATAAATTTTCGGCCCATTGAGACAGTAGCATCAATCACTACCACCACCGCTAATAATTTGGCTGCGCTAATGATGCTTGCGACCCAATCAGAAGCTTGCGCACTGCTGTTTAATACCGCCGCCGCTGTCAACAAAACAAAAGAAGGCAAGGTAAACGCGACAAATGCGCCAAACGCACCTAAATAACCCGCGCGTTGATAGCCAATATACATACCGAGCTGACTGCTTCCTGGGCCAGGTAGAAACTGGCTGATGGCTAAACCAGAAGCAAAGGTATCCGCACTCAGCCACCGCTTTTCTTTGACGAACACACGCTCAAAATAGCCGACATGCGCGGCCGGCCCACCAAACGACATGCACCCTAATAAGAAAAACTGTTTGATTAATTCAATCATCTATCACCTCCTCGCTAAATTTTATGCGATATCAATCATGAATAAAAACAGCCATTCCAGTTTTCATTGTCGATATAAACAATAAATAAGCCGATATAAGAATAAATGAAAGATAGTGT
>NZ_MUFD01000026.1:0-48000 GCF_001995405.1 Salinivibrio sp. AR640
TTCACTATTTATGAATAAAAATATTTTCTAAGATGAGTCGACCATGATACTAGGTACCGCCAAACACAATATCCTTGCCCTTCGACGACGCTAGCCTGCTTTGCGTGGCTATCCGCTACGCCCTCGATACTCTGCTGCGCCGCAGCACGCCTTAAATATCCATAAAGAGAGACACCCATGACACTTAACACCATTATTGTCGGTGCCAGTGGCTACACAGGAGCCGAGCTTGTCGCCCTTGTCCATCGCCATCCGCAATTGCACTTGGCCGGTTTATATGTCTCGGCAGGCAGTGAAGACGCTAATCGTCCTGTGAGCGCGTTGCACGGGCAACTGCGTGGCGTGGTGGATATGCCACTCTCTCCGTTGACGTCGCCACAGGCGGTGGCTAAACAAGCCGATGTGGTGTTTTTAGCCACCGCGCATGCGGTCAGTCATGAATTGGCGCCGGTTTTTCTGGCTCAAGGTTGCGTGGTGTTTGATTTGTCGGGGGCGTATCGGGTCAATCAAGCCGATTTTTATCCCGAACACTACGGTTTTGCGCACCAATCGCCGACATGGCTTGAGCAAGCCGTGTATGGCTTGGCCGAGTGGCAGGGTGAGGCATTGCAAGCAGCGCAGCTGGTCGCCGTACCTGGGTGTTACCCCACCGCTAGTCAATTAGCGCTCAAACCTGTGCTGGATGCAGGCTTGTTGGATAAACAAATGTGGCCGGTGATTAATGCTACCAGCGGCGTGACGGGCGCGGGGCGCAAAGCGAGTCTGACCAACAGTTTTTGCGAAGTGAGCCTGCATGCCTACGGGGTGTTTTCTCATCGTCATCAGCCAGAGATTGCCACACACCTTGATACGCCGGTGATTTTCACCCCGCACCTTGGCAGCTACAAACGCGGCATTCTTGCCACCATTACCGCCAAATTAGCACCAGATGTTAGTGAGGCGGAGGTGGGGCAGGCACTCACTCACGCCTACCAAGAGGCGCCGCTGGTACGGGTGCTCCCAGCCGGCGAGGTGGCCAAGCTACAAGCGGTGCAATACACCGGCTTTTGCGATATTGGCTATCAGGCCGCGCATGGGCATCTGATCCTCTCCAGTGCGATTGATAATTTACTTAAAGGCGCGGCCAGCCAAGCCGTGCAGTGTTTAAACCTGAAGTTTGGCTTTGCCGAAACTACCGCGATTGTCTAGGAGAAACGGATGAAAACGCCATTAGTGATTAAATTAGGCGGCGCGGCACTGAGCTGCAGCGAGACCCTCGCCAAGGTTTTCGGCGCGATCAATACCTATCGCAGTGAGGCGGAGCGCCCGTTAGTGCTGGTGCATGGTGGCGGTTACTTGGTCGATGATCTGCTCAAAAAGCTCAACCTCACCAGTGTCAAAAACCAAGGCTTACGGGTCACGCCCGCCGACCAGATTGATTATGTCACCGGTGCGTTGGCAGGGACAGCAAACAAGTTGCTGTTAGCCCAAGCACGTAAAGCAAACATTAAAAGCTGTGGCTTGAGCTTGGCCGACGGTGGCCTGTGTCAGGTCAGCCAGCTGGACCCTGAGCTGGGTGCGGTGGGAGAAGCCAGCGCCGGCGATCCCAGCCTGCTGCAGGCGGTACTGGCCGCAGATTGTGTCCCCATTATTAGCTCGATTGGCATCAGTGACCAAGGTGAGCTGATGAACGTTAATGCCGATCAAGCAGCGGTCGCGGTGGCTACTACCCTCGGGGCGGAGCTAGTGCTGCTGTCGGATGTCAGTGGTGTATTGGATGGCAAAGGCCATCTACTGCCCTGTTTGACCGAGCTGGATGCGCAACACCTGATAGAAAAAGGCGTGATCACCGATGGCATGGTGGTCAAGGTCAACGCGGCGTTTGCCGCCGCCCGCGAACTGGGTAAACCGGTGGAGATTGCCACTTGGCGTTACCCAGAAAAACTCACCCAATTATTCGATGGCCAGCAAATCGGCACCCGGTTTAGCGCCAGTTAATAAGACGTATAACGACGCTACTCAAACCGTCGCATCATGATTTAAGGAGAGCAAGATGAGCAAAGTCAACAAAGTGGTACTGGCCTATTCGGGTGGATTGGATACCTCGGCCATCATTCCCTGGCTAAAAGAAAACTATGACTGTGAAGTCGTCGCCTTTGTCGCCGACGTCGGTCAAGGCGAACAAGAGCTCGAAGGCATTGAGCAAAAAGCGCTCGCTTCGGGGGCATCACAGTGTTTTATCGCCGATCTAAAACACGAAATGGTAGCGGATTATATTTATCCCAGCCTGAAAACCGGTGCGGTGTATGAAGGCAAGTACCTACTTGGCACCTCGATGGCGCGTCCTATCATTGCCAAAGCGCAGGTCGCGTGCGCCCTCGAGGTCGGCGCGGATGCGCTTTGCCACGGCTGTACCGGAAAGGGGAACGATCAAGTCCGTTTTGAGAGCACCTTCTCCGCGCTGGCGCCGCAGCTGAAAGTGATTGCGCCTTGGCGTGAGTGGGATCTCACCAGTCGTGAAGCCCTGCTCGATTACTTGGCCGCCCGTGATATTCCGTGCACGGCGAGCCTTGAGAAAATCTATTCACGTGATGCCAATGCTTGGCACGTCTCAACCGAAGGCGGCGTGTTAGAAGATACCTGGACGGCGGCCAACCAAGATTGCTGGGTATGGACTGTCGCGCCGGAAGAGGCGCCCAATACGCCCGAGTTTGTCATCTTGGGAGTACAAAGCGGGGAAGTGGTCTCGGTCGATGGTGAATCCATGTCGCCTTATGACGTGCTAACGCTATTGAATGACAAAGGTGCCGAACATGGCGTGGGACGGATTGATATCGTTGAGAACCGTTTGGTGGGGATGAAATCCCGCGGCTGCTACGAAACCCCGGGTGGCACCATCATCATGGAAGCGCTGCGCGGCGTTGAACAATTGGTGCTAGATAAAGAGAGTTATCAGTTCCGTGAGGAGCTCGGTTTAAAAGCCTCTCACCTGATTTATGATGGGCGTTGGTTTACGCCACTTTGTCAGTCGATTGTTGCCGCGGCCAATTCCCTTGCCGCGCCGGTAACGGGCGAGGTGGTGATCAAACTCTATAAAGGGCAAGCGACGGTGGTACAAAAGCGCTCGACCAATAGCTTGTACTCGGAAGACTTTGCCACTTTTGGTGATGATGACGTCTACGATCACAGCCACGCCGAAGGCTTTATCCGTTTGTATTCGCTGTCGAGCCGGATTCGGACACTGAACAAACAAAAACAATCCTAATTAAAAAAGCATCGTGAGCAGTAAGGAGAGACAGCATGGCATTATGGGGCGGACGCTTTAGTCAAGCAGCAGACAAACGGTTTCAAGCGTTTAATGATTCGCTGCGCTTTGACTATCGCTTAGCAGAGCAAGACATTGTGGGCTCCATTGCTTGGTCGAAAGCCTTGCGTTCAGTGGGCGTGCTGAGTGATGACGAGCAACAGCAATTGGAGCTCGCGCTCAATGAGCTCAAGCTGTCGGTGATGGAAAACCCTGAGCAGATCTTAAACTCAGAGGCCGAAGATATTCACAGCTGGGTTGAGCAGCAACTGATCGATAAAGTCGGGGATTTGGGCAAAAAGCTGCATACCGGACGCTCGCGCAACGATCAGGTGGCCACGGATCTCAAGCTGTGGTGTCGCCAGCAAGGCCAGCAAATCTTGCTGTCTCTCGATAAGCTTCAGCAGCAGCTGGTGGATGTGGCGGGTCAGCACCATGGTACCGTGCTGCCTGGCTACACCCACTTGCAGCGTGCACAACCGGTGACCTTTGCCCATTGGTGTCTGGCCTATCTGGAGATGTTTGAGCGTGATACCACGCGTTTGCAAGATGCGCTTAGTCGCTTGGACACCTGCCCACTCGGATCGGGGGCGCTGGCAGGCACCGCGTACCCGATTGATCGCGATGCCTTGGCACAAAACCTGGGATTTAAACGGGCTACCCGTAATAGTTTGGATTCGGTCTCGGACCGCGATCATGTGATGGAGATGATGTCTGCTGCATCCATGTCGATGTTGCATCTGTCACGGATGGCCGAAGACATGATCTTCTATAACTCGGGCGAGTCCGGGTTTATCGAGCTGGCGGATACTGTCACCTCAGGCTCGTCGCTGATGCCACAAAAGAAAAACCCCGATGCGTTAGAACTGATACGTGGTCGAACGGGTCGGGTGTATGGTTCCTTGTCGGCAATGATGATGACGGTGAAAGCCTTGCCGCTGGCTTACAACAAGGACATGCAAGAAGACAAAGAAGGGCTATTCGATGCCATGGACACCTGGCATGACTGCTTAGACATGGCGGCCCTGTGCTTTGAAGGCATCACCATCCATAAAGACAAAACCTTGCAAGCGGCGCAGCAAGGTCATGCCAATGCGACCGAGCTGGCCGATTATTTGGTGAGCAAAGGGATCCCGTTCCGTGAAGCCCACCATATTGTTGGCGTGGCGGTGGTGTCAGCCATTGAGCAAGGGTGTGCGCTGGAAGCGCTGCCGCTAGAAACCTTGCAGCAATTCTCACCGGTGATTGAAGATGATGTGTATGCCATGCTCACGATTGAATCCTGCCTGGCCCAACGTCGGGCACTGGGAGGGGTGGCACCTGAGCAGGTCAGCTTTGCTATTCAAGAAGCGCAAAAGCGCTTGGATAAGCGCTTTACCCCCAAAGTCACGGTGCGCTCGGCGCGGCTCACCGATTTGGATACCATTGAAGGCATGGTGGTGTATTGGGCGAAATTGGGGGAGAACTTACCGCGCGACCGTCATGAATTAGTGCGTAATATTGGCCTGTTTGCAGTATCTGAGCATCAAGGGGATTTGACCGGCTGCGGATCGCTGTATATTTACGACTCAGGGCTGGCAGAAATTCGCTCCTTAGGGGTTGAAGCGGGCTGGCAGCGCCAAGGACACGGCACGGCGTTGATGATGCACTTGATTAAAAAAGCCAAGCAAATGGCGATTGAGCAAGTCTTTGTCCTCACCCGGGTGCCCGAGTTTTTCACCCAGTTGGGCTTTACCTCAGTGTCGAAATCGCAATTGCCAGAGAAAGTGATGAAAGATTGTGAAATCTGTCCGCGCTTCCACGCCTGTGATGAAGTGGCTCTGACCTATAACATTGCGGGGCCGGCGACGATCTCTACCTTCTCACATGCAGAGATTGAGTAAAAAAGTGTGGGGCGGCTTTAGGGCCGCTTTCTGTTGCGCCGAAACGGATAAATCAGCAAATGAAGCAGCAGCAGCGCGCTGGCAGTGCCAGCGGCGAACAGTAATGCGATCGATTCAACTTGCCGTGGCGTGTCGGCATAGGCCCACCACCAAAACGGCCAAAGTATGGCAGAAATGACAGCAAGTTGGGTCATACAACGCGTGCAGCGTCCTAACTTCTGCTTCCAAATGCCAGATTGACAATATTTACAAGCCATATGGGCTCTCTTGGTCAGTGAGGGCGGTACGCCATTGTGGCGCAGTGAGTCGTTGGATACAAAAAAGCCCTCCGCGAAGGAGGGCAAAAGGTAAGCAAGTGCTTGGGGAAGCAACAGGCATTGCCTGTAAAGCGCCGAGCGTTCGGCGAAAAGGACAGTGAATTAGCAGCCTGGGCCGCAATCCATGCAGTGTTTGATCATCTCTGGCCCGAGTTTGAGTTTGGCGTTGACATCACGCAGTGCGGTACGTACCCCTTCTTCAATTACTGGGTGATAAAAGGGCATATCCAACATTTGCGAAATGGTCATTTGGTTTTGGTGAGCCCAGGCGAGTAAGTGTGCTAAGTGCTCGGCGTTCGGCCCAATCATTTCTGCGCCCAAGAAACGTCCTGTGCCTTGCTCGGCATAAACATGCAATAAGCCTTTATTGCGTAGCATGACCCGTGAGCGACCTTGTCCCTCAAAGGAAACCACACCGATTTCAAAACAGCCACATGTGCCGAGACGATCGGTAATTGCTTTATAGCTTTCGCCCATCATCGCAATTTGTGGATCGGAGAAGACCGCGGATAGCTTGCTACGGCGCAGTCCCGCACGGATATCTTTGCCGCGCCCCGCGTTGTCACCGGCAATTCTGGCTTGGTCAGCCGCTTCGTGCAGCAGTGGAATTTGGTTGTTAGCATCACCGGCAATAAAAATATGCGCTGCGGTGGTTTGCAGGGTGTAGCTATCGGCTACTGGGACACCGCGTGCGTCTACTTTGATGCTGGTCGCGTCAAGGTTAAGTTTGTCGACATTGGGGCGACGACCGGTGGCGGCAACCACGTAATCAACCCAACGCAACTGGCTTTCGCCGTTTTTGTCGCGGTAACGGATTTGGACCTTATCACCTTCACGGATCATCTCTTCAACCTTGGCATCGGCATCGAGATAAAACTCCTCGCTGAAGGTTTTATCCGCATATGCCATGATATCTGGGTCGGTGAGTGGACCCACTTGGCCGCCGACGCCAAACATAGTCATCTCGACACCGAGGCGGTGTAACGCTTGACCCAGTTCAAGGCCAATCACGCCCGGACCAAACACGGCAACCGATTCAGGTAAGTCATCCCATTCGAAAATATCATCGTTGACCACCAAACGATCACCGAGGTGATTCCAGGCCTCTGGCCAGCTCGGACGTGAGCCGGTCGCAATCACAATGCGGTCAGCATGGATAGTGGTGTGATCGTCAACCATCAAGGTATGATCATCGACAAAACGTGCATAGCCATCGATTTTGTCTTGAGCGGGGATGTCGTCGACACTTTCCAATACAAAGCCGACAAAGCGATCACGCTCGCGTTTAACCCGATCCATTACCTCACGACCATTTATCTCGGTACTTCCGCCTGGGTAGACACCAAAACCGGGCGCTTTATCGATATGGTGCGCCGCTTCGGCGGCCGCAATTAACAGTTTGGATGGCATGCAGCCAACACGTGCACAGGTGGTGCCATACGGGCCGCCTTCAATCATCACCACGCTATCTGTCTGTGCTTTTGCCGCGCGATAGGCACCGAGTCCGGCGGTCCCGCCACCAATCACAGCCACATCAACCGTTAATGTTTTCATTGCTTTCTCCTGGGAAAATAACGGGCGGCAAGGCTGCCGCCCAAACAGCGGATTACTGGTTTAGGTAAGTGTCGAGCTCTTCGCTGCCACCGATGTGACGGCCACCGATAAATACTTGTGGCACCGTGGCACGGCCGGTGACTGCGCGTAAAGAGACCGTGGTGGCATCTTTACCGAGGATAATTTCTTCGAACTGAAGTCCTTCATCGATCAGTGCTTGTTTTGCTTTGGCACAGAATGGGCAGCCTGGCTTGCTAAACACGGTGATCGAATCTTGCAGTTTATGCTCAGGAGCAATATAGCCCAGCATGGTGTCGGCATCAGAGACCTTGAACGGGTCACCTGGTTCGTTTGGCTCAACAAACATTTTTTCGACCACGCCGTTTTTCACCAGCATGCTGTAGCGCCATGAGCGTTTGCCAAAGCCAAGATCATTTTTGTCGACCAGCATGTCCATGCCATCGGTGAATTCACCGTTACCATCAGGTAGTACATGGATGTTGTCAGCATCTTGGTCGGCTTTCCATGCGTTCATTACAAAGGTGTCATTGACCGAGACACAAACGATGTCATCAACGCCGTGTTGTTGAAAGACAGGGAACAGCTCGTTATAGCGTGGCAGATGCGAAGAAGAACACGTCGGGGTGAACGCGCCTGGCAGGCTGAACACAATGACGGTTTTGTTGGCAAAGATGTCATCGCTGGTCACGTCTTTCCACTGATCGCCTTCGCGAGTGCGGAAGGTTACTTGTGGTACTGGCTGGCCTTCTTTGGTTGCTGTCATGAATCGTTCCTTTTGTTTTCAATTAAAGTTGTTAAGCGAGAAGTGACTCGCTGTGTTTTGATGGGTCTAGTATTGCTAAATAAGATTGATAGCTCTAATCGCTTGATGCTATGGTTTTGATAGTTATCCCCTATAGAAGAGACAACGATGAACATTCGTGACTTGGAGTATTTGGTTGCGTTGGCTGAACACCGACATTTTCGCAAAGCCGCTGAGGCTTGCTTTGTCAGCCAGCCGACCTTGAGTGGCCAAATTCGTAAACTGGAGGATGAACTCGGCGTCAGCTTACTTGAGCGTACCAGTCGTCGGGTTTTGTTCACCGATGCCGGTATGAGGTTAGTACAGCAAGCACGTAACGTATTGCGGGAAGTCACAATTTTAACCGAATTGGCCAGTGAGCAAGGTGAAAGTATGACCGGCCCCCTACATATTGGCTTTATTCCCACCGTGGGGCCGTATCTATTACCCAAAATCATTCCGATGCTGCGAGATTGTTTCCCAGATTTAGAGCTGTTTATTCATGAGGGACAAACCCAGCAACTGGTTCAGCAGTTGGAAGAAGGCAAGCTCGATTGCGTTATCCTAGCCTCTGTCGAAGAAACACAGCACCTTAAAGAGCTGCCACTCTATGATGAGCCGATGTTGCTTGCGGTCAACGAAAAGCACCGGTTGGCGGAATGTGCTGAAGTTGCGCTTGATGTGTTAGACGGGGAAACCTTGTTGATGCTGGGCGATGGCCACTGTTTGCGCGATCAAGCCATGGGCTTTTGTTTTAAAGTCGGTGCGCAAGAGGATCAACGTTTCCGCGCGACCAGTCTAGAAACGTTACGCAACATGGTGGCCGCAGGAAGTGGGATTACCTTATTGCCTCAGCTGTCCGTGCCTGCCGATAAACGCGATGGTGTGGTGTATATCCCCATTACGTCACCGACGCCGTCGCGACAAATCACGCTCGATTATCGCCCTGGATCACCGTTACGAGGACGATATGAACAGCTTGCGGACGCCATTGGTGGCCAGATGACCGCGATAAGGAGCGGCTTAAATCACCGCTAACACAAGATACTGGCATTGAGGTGACAACGCCCACGGATGTGGGCGTTGTGGTTTAAGCGTTTATCGAGTTAAAACAAGGATTCCGTGCTGGACTCGTAAATGTTGCCATCAGACTGATCCGATACATATTCTGTCGGCTCGGTGCCTTTGATAAAGTACTCAAACATCGAGGTATGATCGGTTTTTCTTGTCAGCAGTCCGGTCTCGCGATCGATCCGTACTTTGACTATGCCGGACGGCACCACTTTATTTTGCTCTGGCACGTCAGCGAGAGCTTGTTGCATAAAGTCAATCCAAGCAGGTTCTGCGGTTTTCGCGCCAGATTCCGCCCCATAAATCGGTTGACGCTCGTCGCCTAAATTAGCATTACGAGTGGTGCGACCGAGTTCACGCGAATGATCATCAAAGCCAACCCAAACCGTGGTGACGATACCTGGGCCATAGCCAGTGTACCAAGTATCCTTTGAGTCATTGGTGGTCCCGGTTTTACCGCCGATATCGCGACGTTTAAGCGCTTGAGCGCGCCAGCCCGTGCCGTTCCAACCGGTGCCATAACGCCAATCGCCGCCGCCCCAAATGTTGCTTTGCATCATTTCGCGCACTAAGAAGGCATTTTGTTCATCAATCACTTGCTTGGCATTGCTCGGTGTTGGTTGGTCATTACCATTGTCCGTCAATAAGTTTTGCTCATTAAACGGGTCAGCTTTTTCCGGTTTGCGCTCACAGTGGTCGCATATAACCGGTGGGTTGGCACGATAAATTTCCTCACCGAAGGGCGTTTCTACCCGATCGATGATGAAAGGCCCCATAAAGTAGCCACCATTGGCAAATACGCTAAACCCTTGTGCCATTTCGACGGGGGTTAAGCTGCCTGCCCCCAGAGCAATCGCTTCAGCGCGAGGGAGATCATCACGTTTAAAGCCAAAGCGAGTCAGATAATCTAAGGTATCGTCCAAGCCAACACGACGGAGGACACGCACCGCCATGACGTTTTTCGACTGGGCTAATCCCAATCGTGCGCGCGTCGGGCCGGCATAGCGTGGCGGTGAGTTTTTAGGACGCCATGCCACCCCTTGGCTGCGATCCCAACGGTTAATGGGCGCGTCATTGATAAGGCTGGCTAGCGTCATTCCCTCATTGACTGCCGCCGAGTAAATAAAGGGCTTGATACTTGAGCCCACTTGGCGAACTGACTGTGTGGCACGGTTAAACTTGGAGTGGACAAAGTTAAACCCACCGACCAAGGCTTTGATTGCCCCCGTTGACGGAGACATAGAAACTAAGGCCGTATTGGTGGTAGGTACTTGCGCCAAATGCCAGCTGTCATTGACGCGACGAATAAACACTTGTTGGCCACTGGCGAGGAACGCATCAGCGCGTTTAGGGGCCGGCCCTTGACGGCTATCAGTAATGTATGGGCGCGCCCAGTCGAGTCCTTTCCAAGGCAGCTCGATATCACGACCATTAGGGCCGACAACCTGAGCCGATTGTGCCTTTACATCGGTCACGACCGCAGGCTCCAAGGGGCCGTAACTGGGTTGCTTGGCAAGGTGATCAACAATACGTTGATGTTGCCAGCGTTCGCTAGGTGCTTGCCAAAGCGTGGCTACTGGGCCACGAAAACCATGGCGTCGGTCATAGGCGAGGATATTCTCTATGGCGGCGTGATTGGCCGCGCGCTGCATATCCGCATCCACACTGGTGAAAATACGTACCCCTGAGGTATAGGCGTCTTCGCCAAACTGCTCAATCGCCCAAGCCCTAGCCATTTCAGCAACATAAGGTGCTGAGAGCTCTATTTCGGCGCCATGGTAGCTGGCGACAATAGGCTCATTTTTCGCTTGCTGGTATTCCGCATTAGAAATGTAGCCCTCATTCAACATGCGGCCGAGCACTACGTTCCGTCGCTCGGTTGAGCGTGAAAGCGAGTAAAGTGGGTTCATGGTGGAGGGCGCTTTGGGTAACCCCACGATCACGGCCATTTCGCTTAAGGTCAGTTGATCTAAGGTTTTGCCAAAATACACGTGTGCGGCTGCCCCTACGCCATAAGAGCGATACCCCAAGAAGACTTTGTTGAAATAGAGCTCAAGGATCTCTTCTTTACTGAGCAATTGTTCGATATGCACCGCGATAAAAATTTCTTTTATCTTGCGCATAATTCGCTTTTCGTTGGTCAGGAAGAAGTTTCGTGCTAGCTGTTGGGTGATGGTGCTGGCCCCTTGCTTGGCACTGCCAGACATGGCGACAACCGCCGCGGCACGAACAATACCAATAGGATCAATGCCTGGGTGTTGATAAAAGCGGCTATCTTCGGTGGCAATTAAGGCATCAATCATAGGTTGAGGTATATCCTCGAGTTTGACTGGAATACGCCGTTTTTCGCCGAATTGCGAGATTAACTCACCATCTGCGCTATAGACCTGCATCGGAGTTTGTAGCTCAACATCTTGCAATGTCGCCACATCGGGGAGGTCGGGTTTCACATAAAGGTAAAACCCAAAGATTGTTGTGACTCCAAGCACTGTGCAAACCAGTGCAAAGATAAGCAAACGCTTTATGAACTTCACCTGAGATTTCCCGTTTCGTTGCCGTTTAGCCGTTTAATAATCATACGTGAGTAGTATAAAGGCACCAGCATAAAAAATAACCCGTGATGAGGACAGTTTTGTAAATACTGACCTTACTCTGACGTTGGAGCCTAACACGAAATGATTCCAAGTTCGGCAGTTTTAGGTATCGCTTTGGGCCAAACGGAAAGCCACGCGATTGCGCTATGCCCGTCCCCTTCATCCTTCAAGGTTTCCGGGCATCATATCTTGACCGCTGGTGATGAAGACACCCTGACAACCACGATGAAAACGCTCAAAGACACACTATTGAGCCGAGTGTCCTGGTATCAACGTTTGTCACCGAGTGTGGTGGTAGGCGTTGAGGATGACACCGTGATCAGTAAGACCCTGATGGCAGCCGATGTGGATGATCCTCTCGAGCAGGAAGCCGTGGTCGGACAAGCATTAGGCATGGCGCTCAATATGGAAATTAGTGGTCTTTTCTTCGATTTCACCAAACAGCATGCGTTGAACCATCAGCCAGGACAGGCGCAGTACCAGGTAGTGGCCTGTCGCCAACAGACACTCACGCCAATACTTTCGGCGTTGAAAGACGTGGGATTAAAGGTAAGTGTTGTCGATACGCAGCAGCATGGGCTGCAAGCAGTTTATGATGCGTTGATAGGTCACTACCAACCACAGACTTCACCGCTATGGCTACATCTCGATGCCGGCAAGTTGACGGCGGTGCGCGCGTTATCCGATGGCGGGCTGTACCAACAATCTTTGACCGTCGCAATGCCGCTAGGAGGATCTGGCTCAGAAGGCGAGGCAACGGCATCCTCTCGCGTTCTACAACAACATTTGGATCATGCCTATCAACGCGTGGAGAGCGAACACGCGGTGCCTATCTCAACCTTATGGCTAAGCGGTCACTGGCCCAGCGACATTCTCTGCCCCTCATCTGCCCAACGTGTGTTTATTCAACCTGGCGAACCCTTTGGCGCGCCCTCTCTAAGCCCTCATGCTTGCTCGGCGCTTGGGCTTGCGCTCCGAGGAGCGAGCGGTTCATGAGGATTAACTTACTCCCCTGGCGCGCGCAAGTGCAACGTCGACAGGCACGCCATTTTATCCTGCAAACCCTTGCGGTTGTGGGGAGCGCACTGATCATCGGGATGGGATTCATCCAGTGGCAGCATTATCAGATAGCGGGGCAGCAACACCGTAATCAACAACTTGAACAAGGCATCACGCAGTTTAAACAAACCTTAGTGCGCTTTGAGCAACAAGACACTAAACGTCGCGCCTTGCAATCACGGCTCGGGTTGGTCAATCAACTGCAAAGACAGCGTAATAATGTCACTGAGGTGCTCAACTTTATACCGACGGTGATGCCTGCTGGTGCCTATTTAACCCGGTTGGCACAACAAAAAGGCCATATCCGTTTAGAAGGGTGGGTGAATTCAAACGCAGAGCTCGCGCGTTTGCTGGCCGCGTTGGAAGCGCAGCAAGCGGTAGAGGGGCTCGATATCGATACCGTAGTGACGGGTGATCACACCGTCGGGCCCAATAAACGGTTTCGACTGAGCTTTTCACTGACACACTATGTTTCCCCCCAATTACCGGAGCGCGAGGAGGACGAACAGTGATGGATTCGATGGCATGGGAGTGGCGACGACTACCGTTTGCGCCTTGGTCGGTAAAGCTGAGTTTATGGGGTGCTTTACTGATAGTAATGGGGTATGTCGGCTGGTTAGGCGCTGGACAGCCAAATCAAGCGACCTTGCTTGATGCTCACCGGCAAGAGTCTCACCTGAAAGCACGTTATCGACAGTTAGCGCATGAGGTGGCTGCGTTACCCGATGTCCAGGCGCAAATAGAGACGCTTAATCAACGCTACGCAAGACTGATTCAGCAATTGCCTGAGGAAGAAGAGCTCGCGGGCCTGCTGGCTGGTGTGAACGAGGTGGGGATGCGTCACCAGTTGCAGTTTGAAACGCTCGCATGGCAGCCGAGAAAGCAAGGAAGCTGGCTAGACGCCATTCCAATCAACATTGTGCTTGAAGGCCAGTATCGAGATATTGGCGCGTTCAGTGCCGATATTGCCGCGATGACTCGCTTAGTGTCATTGCAGGACTTTGTCCTCGCGCGCGAGGCCGAACAGCCGCCGTCTGCAGCGCCATTGCAATTTTCGGTGTCTGCGACGACGTATCGCTATACCGGCCGCCCCGCGCTCAATCAACCCACAAACTAGGACGCGTCATGTTAAGAGCCAGTGTATTTGTGTTGATCGTGATCTTGAGTGGTTGTCAAAAAACGGATGATGACATTCATCAATTTATGCGCCAGGTGCAAGCGCAAGCGACGGTTACCGCGACACGCATGCCGCCGCCTAGTGTTTATCAACCTGTCCCCTTTGCAAAAGAAACGCGCGATCCATTTGTTTTATCGGTCGCAGCAGACCCACAACGGATGTCTCCTGGTGATTGCTGGCAACCGGCCTTGCATTGGCGTGACAGTCCGCTTTCAACCTTACCTTTAACACAACTTGAAATGAAAGGAAGCCTCACTAAAGGGGGGCAAAAACAGGCACTCATTGCTTTGCCGAATGGGATGGTCAAGCAAGTCGCACGTGGCGACCGGCTTGGTGAACACCACGGCCGAGTGATGGCGGTGACGCGTGATCATGTCGCGATAAACCAGGCACTACCTGATGGTTTAGGATGCTGGCAGCAACGGACCGTGACGCTTTCAATCGAACCTAACCTGTCGTAAAGGATAACTGTTATGATGATTTTCGCGGCGTATAACGCCCGATATACCCTTATACCGTGGTCGCTTGTGCGCGTGGCGCTGATCCTGGTGTGTTTTATGGGCGCGTCCGCTCAGGCTGCGGAGATGACAACCTTGAGCCAGTTACAGTTAACCCGCTCTGCTCAGGGAGAGGCACAACTGATTTTGGGCTTCGACAGCCCTGCGATCATGGCGGATTTTCGTCAGCCGAGCGCCGATCAACTCCATATCCGATTACCGCAGGTAACGATTAAACCGTCATTAATGAAGCGGATCGATACCCAAGACAGGGATTCAGCAATTACTGCGATCGATGTGTCGCAATCCTCTGGACACGCAAAAATTTATCTGCAAGCGGCGCAAGCGATCGCCTTTGATTACCATCAACAAAAACAACAATTAGTGGTAACCATACAAGCCACCGAACCGACGACAGCTGCATCCTTTGATCCGAATGCACCGATTTCGATCAACTTCCAAGACATTCCAGTTCGCGCTGTACTCCAACTGATTGCTGAGCAAAATCAGTTTAATTTAGTCACCTCAGACAGTGTTCAGGGCAATATCACCATGCGGATTGACGGTGTGCCTTGGCAAGACGTGTTAGAGGTTATCTTAAGAGTGAAAGGGCTGGACAAGCGTCAACGTGGCGAGGTGATGCTTGTTGCCCCTCGTCGAGAGCTGATGGCGCAAGAAAAACAGGATTTGGAAATGGCGCAGCAAGCAGAAACCTTGTTGCCGCTATCGTCGGCGGTTATCACCGTGAATTACGCCAAAGCCAGTGAGGTAGCCGCATTAATTCGCGGTCAAACGCAAGGCGTGAGCTTGTTATCTCCAAGGGGGGCGGTGTCGCTGGATGAGCGGACCAATGCGATCATCATTCGCGATATTGACAAAAACATTGATCGTATCCGCACCTTGGTTCAGCACCTCGATGTGCCGGTTAAGCAGGTGGAAATCGAAGCGCGTATTGTCACGGTAGAGCAAGGCTCGGTCGACGAGCTTGGCGTACGTTGGGGGCTTTTGAATCGCAACGGCTCAACCACGGTGGGATCCTCGGTCGAAGGGAATATCATGTGGGATAGCGATTTGGCGCAGCAAGGTCCTGATAGCCTAAATGAAGCCGCCGGTGAGGGGAGCAGTATTGGTGATTTCCTCAATGTTAATTTAGCTGCAGTCAATCCTTCTGCCTCGAGCATGGCCTTTCAAGTGGCTAAGTTAGGCAACGATTTACTGCTCGACTTGGAGCTTTCTGCGCTCGAGAGCGAACGAAAAGCCGAAGTGGTCTCGAGCCCAAGATTAATCACCACCAACAAAAAAGCCGCCTATATTGAACAAGGGACAGAGCTGCCGTATTTGGAAGCCTCTTCCAGTGGGGCGGTGGCCGTCTCTTTTAAGAAAGCGGTGTTGAGTTTGTCGGTCACGCCTCAGATCACGCCGGATAATACCTTGGTGCTGGATTTAAAGCTGACCCAAGATATGCCGGAAAAGTCGGTCGTGGCCGGAAAAGGTGAGGCGATGTCGATCAGTACCAAACGGATCAATACCCAAGTCTTGGCGCGGAATGGTGAAACTGTGGTCTTAGGTGGCATTTTTCAGCACACGATGATCAACAAAGAAACCAAAGTGCCTCTCCTTGGAGATATTCCCTTGCTCGGAGGTTTGTTTCGACATCAGTTAAAAGACCATGCAAAACGCGAACTTCTGATCTTTGTGACCCCTAAAATCGTCACAGGGTAGGTTAGGTGTTGCCAAAGGGGTCACTGTCCTGAGATAATTTTTAATCTGATCACGAAATATCTGTGAGGAATTGGCGCCTCGGGCTTTTTACATTAAGCCTGCGGGCGGTGTTGTCTTATTTAACCGCGCGTAAAATTGCTTAAAATGGCTGAAAAACGAAACATCTTTTTGGTAGGCCCTATGGGGGCTGGTAAAAGCACAATTGGTCGTCATCTCGCTCAGCAACTTCACATGGAATTCTATGATTCTGATTCAGTGATTGAAGATCGTACTGGAGCAGACATTGCATGGGTCTTTGACGTTGAGGGTGAAGAAGGTTTCCGTAAACGCGAAGAAAACGTGATAAACGACCTCACTGAAGAGCAAGGTATCGTTCTCGCGACTGGCGGTGGCTCGATTATGAGCAAAGAAAGCCGTAATCGCCTCTCTGCTCGTGGGGTGGTGGTGTATTTGGAAACCACCATCGAAAAGCAGCTCGCACGTACCCAACGCGATAAGAAACGACCATTGTTGCAAACTGACCAACCACGTGAAGTGCTGGAATCATTGGCAGAAGAACGTAATCCTTTGTATCAAGAAATAGCGGATTACGTTGTACGAACTGATGATCAAAGCGCTAAAGTGGTGGCAAATCAAATCATGGCGCTCTTAGAGCAGCAATAACCGACCACAGGACCCGACCATGGAACGGATAGACGTTAACTTAGGGGCACGTAGCTACCCTATCTCGATTGGTGAAGGGCTGTTAGCAGATGCGAGCCTGTTTGAGGGCGTCCATTCCCGTCGGGTTGCTGTTATTAGCAATGAGACAGTGATGCCGCTTTATAGCGCCACTCTGGTCTCAACCCTTCAGCGGGCAGGCGCAACTGATGTAGCCTGCCTTAGCTTGCCTGATGGTGAAGCGTATAAATCGCTCGAAACGTTTAACACCATCAACACCTTTCTTTTAGAAAATAATTATAACCGTGATGTCGTGCTCGTCGCCCTCGGGGGCGGCGTGATTGGCGATATTGTTGGATTTGCCAGTGCTTGTTACCAGCGCGGCGTTGATTTTATTCAAGTTCCCACGACATTACTGTCGCAAGTCGATTCGTCCGTCGGTGGGAAAACAGCAATTAATCATCCTCTTGGCAAAAACATGATTGGCGCATTTTATCAACCCAAAGCGGTGGTGATTGATACGCAGGTGCTAAGCACCTTGTCCGGTCGTGAGTTTGCTGCGGGGATGGCAGAAGTGATCAAGTATGGTGTGATTGCCGATGCCCCTTTCTTTGATTGGCTTGACAGTGAAATGGTGGCGCTGACCGCGCTCTCTCCTGATGCATTGATTTACGCGATAAGGCGTTGTTGTCAAATCAAAGCCGATGTGGTGGCCGAAGATGAAACCGAAACAGGCGTACGCGCGCTGTTGAATTTGGGGCACACGTTTGGTCATGCGATTGAAGCCGAAATGGGCTACGGCAATTGGCTTCATGGTGAAGCGGTCTCGGCTGGAACCGTGTTGGCGGCACAAACGGCGTGCCAGCATGGCTTGATTGATGAAAAAACGGTTACTCGCATCACGGCCCTGTTACAAAGTGCACATCTTCCCGTGCAGGCTCCCCGTGAAATGGACTACGATGCTTTTATTAAGCACATGATGCGTGATAAAAAAGTGCTTTCAGGACAGTTGCGTCTGGTTTTACCAACAGCGATAGGCCAGGCTCAAGTGGTTGCAGATGTTCCACACCAGCTAATCGCTGATGTGATTGATGCCGGTTAACCATTGAATGCATGACAGACACGTTTGATACGCTAGCTCTGGATCTGGAAAGCCAAACCCAGCTCCTTTCTCGACTGCAATTTATCACTCGATTTAGCGCGAATCTGATCCAAGTCACCGGGCCTGATGGGGCGGGTAAAACCTGGTTAAGTGAGCGCTACATGGAGCAGTGGGCGGATGCCCATGTTCATGCCTTACTCGCGTGCCATACGGCACAAAGCGATGACCAACGTCGCGCTATCTTGCTGCGACAAATTGTCAAAGACGGTGTTTTTAATCAAGCGGATCCGCTGTTAGATAGCTTGACGATGATGCTTGACGGGGCTGGGTGTGATGCACTCATTGTGATTGATGATGCGCATCGGCTGACTCCTGGATTACTGTCTGAGCTATGGGCGTTGGTGCAATATGCACAGCATCAAGCACACTGGCGGATTAATGTTGTACTCTTTGCCTTGCCAGGAAAGTTGAACAAGTGGCTACGTCAGGTGTCTTACGGGCACGACCAAAAGCCGCTGGAGCTCGAGATCTCGCCGCTTAATGACGGTGAAGAAGAGATGTTCATCGATGTGTTAGCCGTCACGCAACGTATTGATGCAGCGGGTAAAAAACAGTGGTTAGCCAAGCTTGCTAATCAAACCGTTTACCCCGGCACCATCATGGGAAAGGACAATCAGGAGATAGGCGCTGTGAGTAAAGACAATAAAAAGCCCGCGAAAAATAATAAACCCTTTTTAATGCTGCTGTTGGCCGTGGTGCTGATGATTGTGGGTGCCGGTGCGATCTGGTGGGCTTTTCCGAGTCAAGATGAGGCCTCGTCGGCTGAGACAATGCTCCCTGACGGGTTAAAAAACTTGGATGATTTGCTCAACGAGCAGCAAGCGACCACTGACCCACAAACCCTTGATGGGCAAGAGACGGGCCAAGATAGCAACTCGGCAGTGGATCAAACCGACACCGTAGCGGGATCGAATGCAGCGGTGACCGATGATCAGGCGAATTTACCGCAGGAAGTCAACGGTGAGGGGTTAACCGTCGGTCGCAATGATGCGGGCCAGAGAGTGGTTTTACCTGATGATGTTGTCGACGCCATTATTAACGAACAAGATGCCGGTGGCGATGGCACCCAGGCGGTTGAGGAACCACTTGCTAGCGAGATTAACCAAGCGATTCCTGCGCCCGCGACACCGGATGAGCCCTCAGATCTGGCGCAATCGCAAAATACCGCCGCCTCGCCGTCTACAGAGGCAGCATCTACAGAGACAGCGTCGACAGCGGCCAGTGATGATCGCTTATCTTTTGACGCGCAAGCTTTGCTTGATGTACCTGCCCAGCGTTATGCCCTGCAGCTTGCAGCCTTGCGTTCGCGTCAAGATGCGACAGACTTTATCGCTAACTACCAACTGAGTGATCGGGTTCAGGTATATCAAACCCAACGCAACAATGCTGACTGGTACATGGTGTTACTGGGTGATTATGCCAGCGTCACGGATGCGCGTCGTGCGGAACTGACATTGGCGGATAATCTGCGGGCGCTGCAGCCGTTTGTGAAGTCTTTTAGTCAGGTTCACCGTGAAATCAACCGCGCAAATGGGCAGTAAAATCCGCTGATTGATGAGCCAAAATAGGGTACAATCCGCCCCTTTTCACACCGCAGAGATAGATCAGGGGCAATGAGAAAGCATCGCGCGTTTCTAAAGTGGGCTGGTGGTAAATACTCGCTAGTCGATGACATTCGTCGTCATCTTCCCGAAGGGAACACGCTTATCGAGCCCTTCGTCGGTGCTGGATCGGTATTTTTAAACACCGATTACGAACATTACATTCTGGCTGACATCAACCCAGATCTTATCAATCTATACAATATTATTAAGCAAACGCCGTTGCGTTTTGTGGCGGATGCGCGCGTCTTCTTTTGCCAAGAGTACAACCAAAAAGAGCGCTATCTAGATGTCCGCCGGGAGTTTAACCTTACCACAGACCCTTATTTGCGTTCGCTGTACTTTTTGTATATGAATCGTCACGGCTTTAATGGCTTGTGTCGGTACAATAAAAAAGGCGGTTTCAATGTCCCATTTGGGTCGTACAAAAAGCCATATTTTCCGGAAAAAGAGCTCGCGATCTTTGCAGAAAAGGCCCAGCGTGCGGAATTTGTATGTGAAGGGTATGGGGAGAGTTTTGCTCGGGCGACGAAAGGGACAGTGATTTATTGCGATCCCCCTTACGCGCCTTTAACTGCTACGGCGAATTTTACCACCTACGCCACCAATGGTTTTACGCTGGATGATCAAGCCTTGCTGGCTGAGCATGCTGAGCAAGCATCGTTGGCCCAAGGGGTGCCGGTATTAATCTCCAATCACGATACGCCCTATACACGCCGTTTATATCGTGGTGCGAGTTTTAATGTGGTGAAAGTTAAGCGTACCATCAGCCGTAATGGCAATGGTCGTAATAAGGTGGATGAGCTATTGGCACTTTTTTCCCCTCAGCCATCCACGCCTTAAGCGCTGTTGCCTCAAGCGCTCACGTCAACCAGCTCACGATCACCAGCAGCGCGCCAATGACGAGTCCGATCATGATAACGCCGGTAATGATATAAATTGCCGGTGAATCATAGCCGAAATCTCGCTCGCGATTGCGTTGTGATTGCACCCCAAACAAAGCAGCGACGACACTTGTCACTACCTGTTTTAGTCTAGGTTTTTCGCCCATCCTGCCTCCATTTTCAGCTTCTGTTTTTACTCTAGTTAATTCTCTGGCACTTGCCAGTGTTCGCTGAGATTAAGCATGGTTAAGGTAAGACTTCATGGCCGATATCGGGTAGAATTACGGCGACTTTTTGGCAATTGAGGCGACCGCACTATGAAGGATTTTTTGATTGCGCCATCGATTTTATCTGCAGACTTTGCCCGATTGGGTGAAGAAGTTGAAAACGTATTGGCGGCGGGTGCAGATGTGATTCACTTTGATGTGATGGATAACCATTACGTTCCGAACCTGACATTTGGTGCCCCGGTTTGTCAGGCTTTACGTGACTATGGGATCACCGCACCGATTGATGTTCACTTGATGGTTAAGCCGGTCGACCGCATTATTCCTGATTTTGCTAAAGCGGGCGCGAACATGGTGACGTTTCATGCTGAAGCCAGTGAGCATATTGACCGCACGTTGCAGTTGATCAAAGAGCACGGCATGCAAGCGGGTTTGGTCTTTAACCCGGCAACGCCGCTCCACCACTTAGATTATGTGATGGATAAGCTCGATATGATCCTGTTGATGTCGGTCAATCCTGGGTTTGGCGGCCAGTCTTTTATTCCCACCACCTTAGATAAACTGCGTGAGGTCCGTCAGCGTATTGATGCCAGCGGGCGAGATATTCGTCTGGAAATTGACGGCGGTGTAAAGGCCAATAACATTGCAGACGTTGCCCAAGCGGGCGCGGATATGTTTGTCGCAGGGTCGGCCATTTTTGGTCAACCGGATTATAAAACCGCAATTGAAGAAATGCGTGCCGAACTGGCAAAAGTAGAAAGGTAATGAAGTCGTATGAGCCTGCGTTATATTGCATTTGATTTAGATGGCACCTTGGTTGATAGCGTGCCCGATTTGACCCAAGCGCTGCAGATGATGCTGGCGGATTTGGACCGGCCAACAGTGAGTGTAGCCGAGGTGACCGGTTGGATAGGGAATGGTGCGGATATTATGATTCGTCGCGCATTGTCCCGTGCGCATGATTATGATCCGAGCCTGGACCCTGCGCTCGTTGCAAAAGCTCGAGAACGTTTTAACTACCATTATGAGCACAATGGTCACGAAAAAACGGTGCTATATCCTGGCGTGAAAGAGACGCTCACCGCGTTGCACCAGCAGGGTTATCAGCTGGGCGTCGTCACCAATAAACCGTTCGCTTTCGTGCCTGCTATTTTAGAGGATTTAGGTTTAGCGGCCTTGTTCAGTGATGTGATTGGTGGTGATAGTCTGTCAACCAGCAAACCTGACCCAGAAGGCTTGCACCTGTTGCGCGATAAGCATGGCTTAACCAATGCCCAGATGTTGATGGTCGGTGACTCAAAAAATGATATCTTAGCAGCACACAATGCGGGAATGGCCTCCGTTGGCCTCACTTATGGCTACAACTACGGTGAGCCAATCAGTGACAGCCAACCTAGCTATGTACTGGACCATTTTAGCCAGCTAGAGGCAGTGGTGGCCAATTACTCCGCGTAACGCTTTTTACCAGCAAATAAAACCGCCCACACGGGCAACATGTAAAGGAACCGAATCATCATGAGTCAATCTTCGAAACCCATTGTATTGAGTGGTGTGCAGCCCTCAGGCGAGCTGAGTATTGGTAATTATCTGGGCGCGTTGCGTCAGTGGGAACAGATGCAAGATGATTATGATTGCCAGTACTGTGTGGTGGATTTGCATGCCATTACGGTTCACCAAGAGGCGGATTCCCTGCGCGAAGCGACTTTAGATGCGCTAGCGCTGTGTCTCGCGGTGGGAGTCAGTCCAGAAAAAAGCAACTTGTTTGTCCAGTCCCACGTGCCTGAGCATGCGCAACTCAGCTGGGTATTAAACTGCTACACCCAAATGGGTGAGTTGAATCGGATGACCCAGTTTAAAGATAAGTCGCAGCGCCATGCAGAGAACATTAACGCGGGATTGTTTAGTTATCCGGTATTGATGGCGGCAGACATTCTTTTGTATCAAACCAACCAAGTGCCGGTGGGTAACGATCAAAAGCAGCACCTTGAACTGGCGCGTGACGTTGCGACCCGTTTTAATAATCGCTATGGCGATGTGTTTGCTCTGCCTGAGCCTTACACACCCGATGTCAATGCGCGGGTGATGAGCCTGCAAGATCCGACCAAAAAAATGTCGAAATCTGACGATAACCGTAACAATGTGATCGGGCTGCTCGAAGATCCAAAAGCGATTGCGAAAAAAATCAAACGTGCGGTCACGGACTCAGAAGAGCCGCCGCGTGTCCGTTTTGATAGTGCACAAAAACCGGGTGTTTCCAACTTGCTTGGGTTATTGTCTGGGGCGACGGGTGAGTCAATTGATACGCTAGAAAAAGCGTATGAAGGCAAGATGTATGGCCACCTGAAAAAAGACACTGCAGACGCCGTCGTCGCGATGCTAGAGCCGTTGCAAGCGCGCTATCATGCGTTTCGAGCTGATCGCGCAATGCTCGATAGTGTGATGCAAAAAGGGGCGGCGCATGCCTCTGCACGGGCACAAGACACCTTACGCAAAGTCTATGATGCGGTCGGTTTTGTGCCACGTGTGTAGCACGCGTTTGTAATAGTACAAACCTGGTATAATCACAAAATAAGTAAGCAGCGGGCCAGTCTCGCTGCTTTTTTGATCAAGGTTGAACCGGCCTCTCACTTCTAACGAATTCATCAATAATCGCTAGCCTCGATGCGATTCATATCACGTCATATTCTGTATCTATCATGAATAATGCACCCGATTTTCGAGTAAACACTCAATTTACGTGAAGGAACAGGTATGAAAAAGCCATTGATGTGGTCGCCCCTTGCTTTCGTGCTGGCCGGCGTTGCACTGCCCGCGGCGGCAAAAGCGCCACTTACCGAGAACTACCAATGTGGGGTGACAACCCCAACCCCCATCTACGCCATTCAAGGTGATGGTGCACGGAGCCCGCTCGTCCCAGATGGCCAATATAGCTCAGACAAAACCTATGCTGTACAAGGGGTGGTGACGGCGATCACCCAAGGCCTATACAAAGGGGTCTGGATTCAAGATCCGCAAGGCGATGGTAACCCGGCAACGTCCGACGGATTGTTTGTCTATTTGCGTGACGCGCAAGACTTAGACTTGGTGCCCGGTGATACGCTTTGTGCCAGCGGGAAAATCAAAGAGTATTACGGGCATACCCAACTGGGTGTTACCGATGAACAAGTGGCTAAGGGAGCACCTCAGGGGACGATTGCACCGACGGCACTCCGTGTTCAACCCGATGAGACTTTGCACGAGGCACTTGAGCGCTACGAAGGGATGTACGTCACCATGGACGCGGATAGCGATTTGGTGATCACGCGTAACTTTGGCTTTGACTACGATGCCTTCCGTAACAATATGGTGTTATCGCATCAATCCCCTTTATACAAACCCACGCAACAGTATCCCGCGTTAACGCCTGACGCTGAGGCACTCGCCGCGAAAAATAGCGATAACCAGCTGTATATCGAGAGCGATCAAAAAGCGAAAGACGGCAAGATCCCATATTTTCCAGGCTTAGATGCCGAGCAGGGATATCTACGTATTGGCGATCGGGTCGAGCGTTTGAGCGGTGTTATGGGTTATAGCTACAACCAATACCGACTTGTTGCAACAAACACCATCACTGCCGGTGATATTGTGCACCAAAATGATCGTCAACCGGCACCGAATAACGTGCCTGGCGCTGACATTAAGGTGGCCAGTTTTAACGTACTTAACTATTTCACCAGCGCCAGTGCGGTCGGTGGCCCACTCAACGTGACCTGTAATGATCGTGCCGATGCCGATGCGAATCGTGGCTGTAACCGTGGGGCGAAAACGGCGGCTGAGTTTGGGTTGCAACGCACTAAAATTGTCAATGCACTCACCGCGATGGACGCCGACATTGTCGGTTTGATGGAAATTGAGAATAATGGCTTTGAGGCTGGCAGCGCCATTGCTGATCTGGTGACCCATTTAAATGCGCAATTTGCTGACTCGCGTGATCATTACCAATTTGTCGAACCCAGTGACCAAGAGAAAAATCAGGGCGCCTATTTTGGCTCAGATGCGATTATGGTGGGCATGATTTATCGCCCCGCGAAGGTCAATCTCGCAGGTGAGGCGCAAGCGGTACCCATGCCAGAGCAGCATATCAGCGGCGAAAGTCCAGACGGAGAAACTAAGACACTCGACAAATACCAGCGTGATAGCCTAATTCAACGTTTTATGGTTAATGACCAGCCGCTCAGTGTGGTGGTGAATCACTTTAAATCGAAAGGCTCAGGCTGCTATGAAGACTGGATTGCGGGTGAGTTTGATACTGATACCGCGGATATGCAGGGACACTGCAATGCGTTTCGCGTGTCTGCCGCCGTTGCATTGCGTGACCATCTCAAAGCGGTCGACGGTGACGTATTAATTTTGGGTGATCTCAATGCTTATGCGCAAGAAGATCCGGTGCGGGTGCTAACGGATTATCAGCGTACTGAGGGCCAGCGCGATATTATCACCGCGGCGGGCACTGAAATTCGTGGTGTGCCTATGCATCCAACGCCAAGCGTCGTTGAGCAAGGTCTTGGTTATACCAACCTCGCAACGCAGTGGTTAGGGGATAAAGCCTACTCGTACTCATTTTCTGGAGAGCTGGGCGCGTTAGATCATGCACTCGCCAATGCCAGTTTGGCGAGCAAAGTGGTCGGGGTGGAAGAGTGGCATATTAACTCAGTAGAGAGCACTCTGTTTGAGTACAGCCGACAATATAGCGGAGAATTGGTGAAATCGAGTAATCCATTCTCGTCATCCGATCACGATCCTGTGCTGATCTCACTCGATTATCCTGAGCCCGTGGTCCCCGTCTCGGTGACGATCAATAATCGCAGTTTCTTGCCTATTATCCCCTTACTTAATGGACAAAAAAGTCCGGATCATGCGTGGATGAAATGGCGCGCGACGCGCACCTTTGACCAGGCTAGCCCTTTGGTTCAATCCTTGGCGCTGCAGACGGATGATTCGATAAGGGTATCCGTGAAAGCGCTAGGGCTGATCCCGGTTTACTGCGGCCGTGCACCTGCAGATAGCGCGATGACGGTTAAATACACCGGATTTCGCTGTCAGCTCACCCAGCCGTAATCTTGTGGCGGGCAGCGAAGGTTGCTCGCACCTGGATGACGCCTATTCAGCACTGTGGTAGCATCATGCCGGTTTTCCATCGCATGGCGTAGCACAGTGCTTCTTATCATCGATAATTACGATTCCTTTACCTATAACCTTTATCAGTGCTTTTGTGAGCTGGGCGCATCGGTCCATGTTGCGCGAAATGACGCCATTAGTGTGGCGGATATTGAGGTGATGGCTCCCTCGCACATCGTTATCTCCCCTGGCCCTTGTACCCCGGATGAAGCGGGGATTTCCTTAGCGGTGATTGCACACTTTGCCGGGAAAATTCCAATTTTAGGGGTTTGTCTTGGCTATCAGGCGCTGGCACAAGTATTTGGCGCGAACGTCGTGAGAGCTCGTACGGTAATGCATGGCAAAACGTCCCAAGTTACCCACCAAGGAGAAGGGGTCTTCGCAGGCCTGCCTAGCCCTGTCACTGTCACGCGTTATCATTCTTTATTAGTTGAACCTCAAAGCCTACCTCACTGTTTGGCCGTCACAGCGACCGCTATCGATAACGATGGCAGTGAGATTATAATGGCGCTCAAACATCGGCAGCTGGCGATTGAGGGGGTGCAATTTCATCCGGAAAGTATTCTGACGGAGCAGGGCCATGCCTTGTTAGCCAATTTTCTTCAACAATCTTAGGTAGCGGTGCGGGCAGGTTAATATGTTCGTCTTTTGACGCTCTATCTGTGGCGGCCTCTATCGTGCAGCCTTTACCGTATGTCTTCCTTTCTTGAGTCTTTTTTTTCAGCAATGGTTGCAAAAAATAGCGATCTTTATCACTAATTTTACATTTCGCTGTTTTTAATCACTTTGTCAACGGCTGCAACCTTATGCAACTGTCGGTCTCTAGTCCGTTAATCTTGCCTTCTTAGCATCATAGCCTTACTCACTTTCATCTTCTCTTTGCTCACAGTTTATGCATAACTATCTCTTTAAACTGCATGAGCTTTGTTACCATGCTGAAAACAAAACATAATCTGCTATTGCTGCGGTTAAAATAATGTAAATACTATGCCTCATAGATAAAACATAGAAGGATTGAGTGATGACAATGGAGCACAAAGTAGAACGTAAACTCTTCGATGAAGTCATGGTGCCATGTTACAACCCAATGCCGATGATTCCTGATCACGGTAAAGGGTCGCGCATTTGGGACCAAGAAGGCCGAGAGTATATCGATTTTGCCGGTGGTATCGCGGTGAGCTGTTTAGGCCATTGTCATCCGGTCATGGTTGATGCGTTAACCGAGCAAGCCCAGAAACTGTGGCATTTGAGTAATGTCATGACCAATGCGCCCGCGTTGCGTCTGGCTAAACGCCTCACCGAACTCTCATTTGCCGACCGCGTGTTTTACGCTAACTCGGGCGCTGAAGCGAACGAAGCGGCCCTGAAACTGGCACGTCGTTGGGCAAAAGAAGAACATGGTGAGCATAAAAGTGAAATCATTGCCTTTACCAAAGGCTTCCATGGTCGCACCTTCTTTACTGTCACCGTAGGTGGTCAGCCCGCGTATTCCGATGGCTTTGGACCTAAACCCGGCGATGTAACACACCTTCCTTACAATGACATTGCCGCATTGGCCGATCATATTTCGGACCGAACCTGTGCGGTGATGATGGAGCCTTTACAAGGTGAAGGTGGGATTGTGCCGCCAGAGCCAGGTTTTCTCCAAGCCGTGCGTGAACTGTGTGATAAACACAATGCGCTTTTAGTGTTTGATGAAGTGCAAACGGGGAACGGGCGCACCGGTACTTTTTATGCTTATCAAGAGTCTGGGGTCGAGCCCGATATTTTAGCCACCGCAAAATCACTGGGTGGCGGGATCCCAATTGGTGCCATGTTAACGACCGACGCCTTGGCTGCGCATATGAAGCCGGGGGTTCACGGCTCTACTTATGGCGGTAATCCACTGGCCTGTGCGGTGGCAGAAGCGGTGGTTAATGAAGTGACCAAACCCGACGTGCTTGCCGGTGTCATAGAGCGTGAGCAATGGTTCCGTGACGGGTTAGAAGCGATCAATGATAAATATGGCATCTTCAGTGAAGTGCGTGGCAAAGGCTTGTTACTCGGTGCGGCACTGAACCAAGACTGGGAAGGCCGAGCACGCGATATCTTGGTTGCGGCAGGCGAAGAAGGCTTATTGGTTCTCGTTGCCGGGCCTAATGTGGTGCGTTTTACTCCCTCACTGGTCATTACCAAAGCGGATATTGAAGAAGGAATGGCACGCCTAGAACGTGCGATTGCCAAGGTCGTCGCAGGATAAGCGACCTGACTCACTCGGAGGGATTTGAGATGTTAGTTATTCGGCCGATCCGTGCATCAGATTTTGATGCACTGATGTTGTGTGCGGAAGCGTCCGGGCATGGATTCACCTCCTTGCCGGTCGATGCCGATTTGCTACAGGGGCGGATTAATAATTCGCTCGAGAGTTTTGCCAAACAGGTGACAGAGCCGGGGCCAGAGGGATATCTGATGGTCGCCGAAGATTTAGAAACCGGTGAAATCGCAGGGACCACGGGCATCGAAGCCGCCATTGGTCTTGATAACCCGTTTTACAGTTACCATCTGACCAAGGTGGTACATTCATCACGCAAACTGAACGTGCACAACATTGTTGAAGTGTTGACCTTTGGCAACAACTACACGGGGGCGACAGAAATCTGCACCCTGTTTATGCGTCCAGAGTTTCGTGGCGGGTTAAACGGTAAGTTATTGTCTAAATGCCGCTTCCTAATGCTGGCGCAATTTCCAGAGCGCTTCGCTGACGTGGTGTTTGCCGAAATGCGCGGTGTGTCGGATGACGAGGGCAACTCGCCATTTTGGCAGTGGCTAAAAGACAACTTTTTTAACATTGACTTTACCTTGGCGGATTATCTCACCGGGATTGGTGCCAAAGGGTTTATTGCCGACTTAATGCCTAAATTGCCGATTTATGTGAGCCTACTGAGTGAGGAAGCTCGTGCAGTTATCGGTCAAGTGCACCCGAATACCCGTCCAGCATTACGCTTGTTGGAAAAAGAGGGCTTTTCTTGCCGTGGTTATGTCGACATCTTTGATGCGGGCCCAACGGTAGAATGCTTACGCCCCAATATTGAGTCTGTACGTCACTCTTTCACCGCCTCAGCGCGCGTACGAGAGCACAGTAGCGCACAGGATTATTTAATATCGAATACCGATTTTGCTGGCTTCCGTGCCACCGCGGCGAAAGCTGCGATCGATCACGAAACCAATCAAGTTGTGATTAGCCCAGCGGTTGCCGATGCATTGAATGTAAAAAACGGCGATCAACTGCGTTTGATTGCTATGGGGGGATAAAATGACAAAGCAATCAGCAGGCCATTTGATTCATGGCGAGTGGGTGAAAGGCGAGGGCGAGATCATGACCTCGCAAAACCCCTTTGATAGTCAATGTATTTGGCAAGGTGCAGAAGCGAGTCGTTCGCAAGTGGAGCAAGCGGTCAGCGCCGCACGCGACGCGTTTTTGCGTTGGCGCAATACCGATTTTTCTGAGCGCCAAGCGCTGGTGGAACGCTTTGCCGAAATAGTGAAAGCCAATACCGATGAACTGGCTCGGGTCATTGCCGAAGAAACGGGCAAACCCTTGTGGGAAACCAAAACCGAAGTCGGGGCCATGGTAGGCAAAGTGGCGATCTCCTTGCGCGCGTACCACGAAAGAACAGGCTCACGTGAAAAAGACGTCAATGGCACCCAAGCGGTATTACGCCATCGTCCACTTGGCGTTATGGCGGTATTCGGGCCTTACAATTTCCCTGGGCATCTACCTAATGGCCACATTGTTCCAGCTTTATTGGCGGGCAACAGCGTAGTATTTAAACCCTCTGAGCTGACGCCAAAAGTCGCAGAGAAGACTTTGGGCTATTGGCTCGAAGCGGGATTACCGCAAGGACTGATCAGCCTGGTACAAGGTGGGCGCAATACCGGTGAGGCGCTGGCCCAAGCGCGCGGTATTGACGGTTTATTGTTTACCGGTAGCGCCAATACGGGGCATATTCTTCATCGTCAGTTTGCTGGCCAGCCCGATAAAATGCTGGCGCTGGAAATGGGGGGCAATAACCCCTTGGTGGTGAGTGATCAGTTCGGTGATTTAGACGCCACCGTATACACCATTATTCAATCGGCCTACCTCAGTGCCGGTCAGCGGTGTACGTGTGCACGCCGCCTGCTACTGCCTGAGGGAGAAGTGGGTGACAAGATCTTGACTCGCCTAGCACAATGGACCAAAACCGTGCGAGTGGGCGGACAGTTTGATGATCCCGCACCTTTCATGGGCGCCCAAATTTCAATGGCTGCCGCCGAGGGGATTTTGGCCACACAACAAAAATTGATCGATCTGGGAGCAACCCCCGTCATAGAGTGCGAGCATTTACACGATGCGGTGATTTCTCCAGGGATTTTAGATGTGAGTGGCATTCAAGCGTTACCCGACGAAGAGTATTTCGGTCCGCTACTACAAGTGCAGCGCTATCAGGATATGGCTGATGCGATCACGAAGGCGAATGATACCCGCTATGGTTTGTCGGCAGGCCTTATCAGTGAAGACGAGGGCGAATGGCAATACTTCCTCGATCATATTCGCGCAGGGATTGTGAATCGTAATCGTCAGTTGACAGGGGCAAGCGGTGATGCGCCATTTGGCGGGCCAGGTGCGTCGGGTAATTTACGTCCAAGCGCTTACTATGCCGCCGATTATTGCGCTTATCCCATGGCATCAATGGAAGGGGAGCAGGTGGTACTGCCTGAGACGTTCGCCCCCGGTATTCCGACTCAACAAGATTAAGGAGACCAACATGGACAGTGGCCAAGCGTTATTCGATAAATTATGGCAAGACTATATTAACCGTCTTTGCCCATCGGCACATCAGGTACATGCCTTGCTCGAAGAAGGGCAGCCTTTAATCAATGATCATATTGCCTTGCGGACATTTGGTTTGCCCAAGGTTGGGCTTGAGGTCTTGGCGCGCCCCTTCCTGGCGCTAGGCTATCAGCAAAAAGGGGACTATACCTTTGAAGCGAAAAAGCTCAATGCCTGCCATTTCGAGCACCCCGATCCTTTGATGCCGAAAGTGTTTATCAGTGAATTGATGGTCGAGCAATGCTCGCCTGCGCTGCAAGCCATTGTTCACAAGCTGGTGGCACAAGTCGATGCGTCGTCACTAACAGGGAGCGATTTTCTTCATCAGGGGCGGCTTTGGGACATCGATAGCGCCACCTATCAAGCGCTTGCTGAGGAGAGTGAATACGCGTCCTGGGTAGCCGCGCACGGTTATGGTGCGAATCATTTCACGGTGAGTGTCAATCAGTTAAAGGCTCATGATCATTGCCAATCGGTTAATCAAAAGCTGCGAGACAATGGCTTTGCAATTAACGAAGCGGGTGGTGAAGTAAAAGGGGACGCATCCGTTTATCTGGAGCAATCCTCCACCATGGCTGACCGTGTCGCTGTTGTTTTCTCTGATGGCACGCAAACCATTCCAGGTGGGTTTTATGAGTTTGCTAAGCGTTATGTGTTGCCCAACGGTGAGTTGTACCAGGGATTTGTTGCCGCTTCAGCGGATAAAATTTTTGAGAGCACGCACTAATAAATAGCTGATATAACGAGGCATACACAGTTAAGGAAGAGTTCGCTCTTCCTTTTTTTTGTTTTAAAAAGAAAAACCGACGCCAGGGCGTCGGTTGGGAATACAGAGAGCGCTGTGATTAGCGGGTACCGTATACCACGATGGTTTTACCATGGGCTGAAATAAGATTTTGCTCTTCCAGCATTTTAAGAATACGCCCCACGGTTTCACGCGAACACCCAACGATTTGGCCAATTTCTTGACGTGTGATCTTAATTTGCATGCCATCAGGGTGCGTCATGGCATCGGGTTGCTTCGCTAAATTCAACAAGGTTTGCGCAATACGGCCCGTGACGTCCAGGAAGGCAAGATCCCCCACTTTTTGGCTGGTCACTTGCAAACGGCGCGCCATTTGTGAGGACAAACGCATTAATATATCAGGGTTAACCTGGATCAGTTGGCGGAACTTTTTGAATGAGATTTCTGCCACTTCACAAGGAGACTTAGCCCGAACCCAAGCGGTACGCTCCTGATCATCTTCGAAAAGGCCTAGCTCACCGATAAAATCACCTTGGTTAAGATAAGACAGGATCATTTCCTTGCCTTCTTCATCTTTGATTAGAACGGCGACAGACCCTTTCACGATGTAATACAAGGTCTCCGCTTTTTCGCCTGCATGAATCAGCGTGCTTTTAGACGGATACTTGTGGATGTGACAATGTGAAAGGAACCACTCGAGTGTAGGGTCTGTTTGAGGTTTTCCTGGAACCATATAACTTATTTCCTCTGCATGTGTTGCCCGGCAACAACGTCCTATCTTTGTCTGAGGGGTAACCCACCAGATCTATGCACAGAATACGAAGTCTGGGCGCGGGCTACAAGCTCACTGTATGTTAACAAGAGTGTATCTTTTTTTGTTAGCAATTTCTTGATTTTGATCTAGGCCAACCGCCTAAAAACCTGGCAAAAACGTGGCTAAGATCACGGCTTGAGAAGTAATACACGATAGATGCGCTACGCCCTAGCCAATCTTGCCTTTTTCGATTAGCTGCTGAATCAATGGACGGATGATAAGTTCCATCGCAAAGCCCATCTTACCGCCTGGCACGACGAGTGTATTATGCCGTGACATAAAAGACCCCGTGATCATTTGCAGCAGATAAGGAAAGTCGACGTTTTTCATCCCTCGAAAGCGGATCACCACAAAGCTCTCATCCAACGAAGGAATGCCTTTGGCGTTCAGTGGGTTGGAGGTATCGACCGTCGGCACCCGTTGAAAGTTAATGTGAGTGCGTGAGAATTGCGGCGTAATATAATGCAAATAATCGTCCATCGACCGCACAATTGAGTCGGTGACCGCTTCGCGTGAGTGGCCCCTATCGCGGGTATCGCGGACAAATTTCTGAATCCACTCAAGGTTGACGATCGGGACCATACCAATCAATAGGTCGACATGTTGGGAGACATTGACCTCACCATCAACCACACCGCCGTGCAAGCCTTCGTAAAATAGTACGTTGGTATTGTCGGGTAAATCCTGCCATGGTGTGAAGGTCCCTGGCATTTGATTGTAGGGCACCGCTTCATCAAAGGTATGCAAGTAGCGGCGATATTTGCCTGTGCCGAGTTCACCGTACTCACGGAAAAACTGCTCTAATCGCGGAAAATCATTGGCGGTGGGGCCAAAGTAACTAATGTGCCGTCCTTGCTCACGTGCTTTACGGATCTCGACGTCCATTTCCGGTCGCGTAAAGCGATGGAAACTGTCCCCTTCTAGCCACGCCGCTTTGATGTTCATCATCTGGAACATCTTACGGAATGCTTCGGACGTGGTGGTGGTCCCTGCTCCTGAAGAGCCGGTGACCGCGATGATTGGATGTTTAGCCGACATGACGCGCCCTGTCATTCAGTCTGAATGTGTATCGCTGTTTATTGCGTACAGCGATGCTAAGATCTGAGTGCTTCCTTACGACGAATATCCACTGTCTCGTGCAACTCAGAATACACAATCACGGCGTCGCCGGATTGCAGTTGTTGGCGAACATCCGCCACTTTTTGTGCAAAGCTGACTTCCTGCTCACCATAATCGGTTCCTTCCCGTAACACAAAGTGCTCGATTAAACGAGTCAGTGTTTCCTCAGGGACCGATTGCCAAGGAACCATCATACTACATCACCTTTTGTTGATTTATGGCTGAGACGTTAGGGTGCTTGATGCTGATATTGTGAATCAGCTCGCATTTTACCCAATCATTCAACACAATGCAGTAGATCAATGTGCGTCGGTCTTTTTTGCTTTGCGTGGCGTCCCTTTTTAACGGGACGAGCAAAGGCGTGAGGCTAACCAGTGAGGCACCGACTGCTCCAGCCAGAACTGTGGCTGGCGCCAACTGCCGGTAACAAAACCAACATGCCCACCATGCTCGCTCAGTTGATAGTCAATATTCGCGGGCAGAGGCGAGGTTGGGATTACTGCGTCGGTCATAAAGGGATCGTCTTTCGCATGGATAATCGCAAGTGGGACCGTAATAGCGTCAAGGACAGATAAACCACTACAGCTTTGATAGTAGTGTTGAGCATCGTCAAAGCCATGCAGCGGTGCGGTGACCGTTTGATCAAACTCGAACAGAGTTTTAATCTTTGGCCGCTCCCCAGCATGCCACCGACCCACTTTTTGGTGTCGGGTAAGTTTTTCCGATAAGGTTTGTCGCATCGACCGTAGCAAATACGCTTGATAAACACGGGAAAACCCTTGTTGAATACGGGTCGAGCACGCCGCTAAATCGAGCGGGGGAGAAATAGCACAACTACAACTGACAATCGGATCATGCTGATAGTCGGCCAGGTAGCGCACCAACATGTTTCCTCCCAAAGAGACTCCCACAGCGGCAATCTCATTGTTCGGGTAGGTCTGGCGTAAATAGGTCAAAAATGCCCGAGCGTCCTCCGTTTCGCCGGAATGATAAGTCCGCGGCGCGCGATTAAGACGGCCACTGCAACCGCGAAAATGCATCACCACACCGCACCAGCCTTGCTGTTTGAAAGCGGCCAATAATCCATTGGCATAAGGGCTATCAAAGCTTCCTGCTAGGCCATGAAACAAGACAATAATAGGCTGTCCTACTTCGGGATGATGCGTCCATGCAAGATCGACAAAGTCACCGTCAGGTAGATCAAACGCTTGCCAAATAGGCGCAAAAAGCGGTTGCCGGCGCAGCAGGCGTGGCAGTAAGGTTTGCAGATGCGCATTACGGGCAGTTGGAATGGGATTAAAGGGTGTCATCATCGTCTGCTCCATCCTCTTTTGTAGGCCGGTCTACCCGTAGTGGTGTATAGAGATTTCGGGCAGAGGGGGATAGCTGGCGGCAATAATAGGCCAAGGGAGACGCGGCTTGTGTGAGCCAGGATTGACGATTAAGCACTTCAATCAAGTCTTGTTGCTGGAACTTTTCTAAACTGAGTTCAAAGTTGAGCATTTTTTTATATTGGCCGGTGCCCACGCGTGGCTTGAGATCGCGTCTTAGATGGCGATAAGCGATCAGCAAATGTTCAGACCGGCTCAAGGCGTGCTTAAGCTGGGTGAGGCTCTCGGGGCTAAGCCCGTAACCATGGCTTTCAATCCAAGCGAGCAACAAAGCAAGGTTCACATTGCCTTGGTGCTCGTCTTGTAATTTAAGGCAGGCTTGTTTGACCTCTTGCTTAGCATAGTGGTGCAAACAAAACTGCCAAAGATCGGCGGCGTTTGCCATCCCAGGCGTTAGTGTTGGTTGAATGTCGCCTCCAGGGCTTCTAGCGCTTCTTGTTGCTCCATCCATTCTTGTTCCACCTCTTCGAGCGTCGACTTTGCATCGGCTTGGCGTTGCAATTGCTCCGTTAAACGGGCTTTGTTGTCACTCTGGTAAATAGCGGGATCCGCTAATTGGTTTTCTGCTTCTGCGATAATGGCAGAAAGTTGTTCGATCTTTGTGTCTAAACGGTCAATTTTTTTTCGTAGTGGCGCCGTTTGTTTTCGGCATTCGGCTTCACGACGCTTTTGTGCTTTTCGATCTAACTGCGTTTGCTGTGGGGCAAGTTTTTCGTCTGCGGCTTGCTTTTTGTTTTCCGCACGATCAGCGCGTTGTTGTTCGGTCAGCCAGCGGTGATAGTCGTCTAAGTCGCCATCAAAAGGTAGCACTGCGCCCTTGTCCACCAAATACAAGTCATCGGCTGTCGCACGCAATAAAAAGCGATCGTGGCTGACGATCACCATCGCGCCATCATAGGATTGCAATGCGAGCGTTAACGCTTGGCGCATGTCGAGATCCAAATGGTTAGTCGGTTCATCCAACAGTAACAAGTTCGGTTTTTGCCAGACTAACAATGCAAGGACTAAACGTGCTTTTTCGCCGCCAGAGAAAGGGCCAATGTTTTCCAACGCTTTGTCACCTTGAAAGCCAAACCGTCCGAGAAAATCTCGCAGGGTTTGCTCGGCAGTAGTTGGTGCTAAGCGATTTAGATGCTGGAGCGGCGTTTCATCGATACGTAAGGTATCGAGTTGATGCTGGGCAAAATAACCTATTTTCACCCCTTGAGAGTAGCTTAGCTCGCCAGCCATCGCCGGCAAATCGCCCGACAATAACTTGATCAGCGTTGATTTGCCCGCACCGTTACGCCCTAACAGGCCAATGCGCGCCCCAGGCACTAAGTTAAGGCGAATGTTCTCGATAATTGGCGTTTTGTTATAGCCAGCGGCCACCTTATCCATCATAAGAATGGGAGTGGGCAATGCATCAGGGGGTAAAAAGGTAAAGCTAAATGGATTATCGTATTGAGCCGGTAGCACCTTTTCCATGCGTTCCAGCGCTTTTATCCGACTTTGCGCTTGGCGGGCTTTGCTGGCTTTGTATCGGAAACGGTCAATGTAGGATTGCATGTGAGCAACTTGCTTTTGTTGCTTCTCATATTGCGCTTGCTGTTGTGCTAACTTTTGCGCGCGCATGCTTTCAAAATCCGAGTAGTTACCGGTGTATTCATTCAGCTTAGCGTGCTCAATATGAATGATACGATTGACCACAGGATCAAGAAAATCACGGTCGTGTGAGATCAAGACCAAGGTTCCCGGGTACTGCTGCAACCATTTTTCTAGCCACATCACTGCGTCTAAATCGAGGTGGTTGGTGGGCTCGTCGAGTAGCAGTAAATCTGAGCGACATAACAAAGCTTGTGCCAAGTTAAGTCGCATGCGCCAGCCCCCAGAGAACTGCGTTAATGACCAATGGATTTGCGTCTGACTGAACCCCAAGCCATCCAGCAAACTTGCGGCGCGCGCCTCTATGGTATAGCCGCCAATCGCATCGAGCTTATCGTGTAACAACGCCACTGCATTGCCATCATCGTTGGCTTCGGCGTTACGCAACGCGTCTTGCAGCTCACGGTATTCGGTATCGCCATCAATCACATATTCCAGCGCACTTTTATCCAATGCGGGGGTTTCTTGTGCCACCCAAGCCACTTGCCATTGACTGGGGTAATCATAGTGCCCTGCATCAAGCGAAAGTTGGTGGCGTAGCAAGGCAAACAGGCTGGACTTGCCACAGCCATTTTTACCCACCAAGCCGACTTTGTCGCCGGGTGCAATGATGGCAGAGGTGTGGTCAAGCAGGGGCTTACCACCACGAAGCAATTGAATGTCGGAGAAGCGAATCATGATTACTCAGTCTGTCTTGGGTTGATGGATGCACGTTGCGCGGTCGTTATACCAGCTTGATGCGGAGATTGCCAAATCCCACCCCGTGGCGAGAGTGGTTAGACAGGGGGTTAGCCTTTTTGTATGTTAAAGTTAAAACATGGCATAAAGAACAGATTGCGTGCTTGGCCAATCATAACGACAAGGAAGCGTATGCCTCAAGATAAGAAGGACAACCCACGCCCTCCCAAGGTGCTTGTTATCGTGGCGCATCCTGATCCGGATGAATCGGTCGCCAATCGTCGATTACTCGAATCGATACGCCCGCTGGCGAATGTCACTGTGCATGATATTTACGCCGCTTATCCGGATTTTGTGGTGGATATCCATCACGAGCGTGCGTTGGTGACTGACGCCGATGTGTTGGTGTTTCAACATCCCTTACAGATGTACTCATGCCCGGCGTTATTGAAAGAGTGGATTGATGTGGTGCTCGGAAAAGGCTTTGCTCATGGGCAAGGGGGAGATGCGTTAGCGGGAAAAACATGTCGTTTTGTGGTCACTACAGGTGGAGCAGCAGAAGCGTTCAGTAAAATCGGCTACAACAAATATTCCATGGAGGAGTTATTGCAACCTTTTGAACTGACGGCGGCGTTATGCCGCATGCACTGGGTCTCACCTTTAGTTCTTCACTGGGCGCGCCGCGTCACCGATGCGGATCGCAATGCCTTTGCTGAACTCTATGCGGACTGGTTGGCTAACCCTTTAGCGAAGCAGGAGGCACATCGTGGATCATAGCTTTCTGCTCATCGCGTTTATCTTTTTATTGGCAGCCGTGATTGCGGTGCCTTTGGCGCAGCGTTTGGGGATGGGCTCGGTGCTTGGCTACTTGGTAGCAGGCATTGTGATTGGCCCTTGGGGGCTGGGTTTAATCGATGATGTCGACTCAACCCTGCATTTTGCCGAATTTGGTGTGGTGCTGCTGCTGTTTTTAATTGGCTTGGAGCTTAACCCTAAAAAGCTATTGAAAATGTGGCGCCCCATTATCGGCCTTGGTGGTAGCCAAGTGGTGCTGACCGGGGTCGTGATAGGGGTATTAAGTGTCTTCGCTGGGCTCACGTTGCCACAAGGCGTGGTGATCGGGGCGGGGCTGGCACTTTCTTCTACCGCGATTGCGATGAAAATCATCGAAGACCAACGCTTAATGCGCAGCGAAACCGGACAATCTGGATTTGCCGTTTTATTATTTCAAGATATCGCCGTGATCCCGATACTGGCTGTGATCCCAGCGTTGGCCGGTGGCAGTGCAGGTAGTTGGTTTGATGTCCTCTGGATGTTTTTAGGCATTGGCGCTCTCTTGGCCGGCGGTCACTTTTTCTTGCGCCCTATTTTTCGTCTGATTGCCATGAGTGGCGTCACCGAGTTGTTTACTGTCACCGCGCTTGCCTTGGTCATCGGGATTGCATTGGCCATGCAAAGCCTTGGTCTATCGATGGCGCTGGGGGCGTTTTTAGCCGGTGTGTTGTTGGCTGAGAGTGAATACCGCCATGAGCTTGAGACGGCAATTGAGCCCTTTAAAGGGTTATTACTCGGGCTGTTCTTTATAGCGGTTGGGATGACGGTCGACTTAGGGCTTTTACTGGAATATCCCTGGGCGATCATCGGTGCCGTGGCTGCGTTAGTCGGTGGTAAAGCCTGCTTACTGTATGGACTGGCACGAGCGTTTGGTGTCGCGCCCAAGGCGCGCAGTCAAATGGCGGTATTGCTCAGTCAGGGGGGCGAGTTTGCCTTTGTGATTTTCACTGCCGCGCGTAGCCAAGGGCTACTGGATAAAGAATTAAATGCCTTTTTGCTTGTGGTCGTGAGCTTGTCGATGATGACTACACCGTTAATTCTCTCGCTCCAGCAGCGTTGGTTTGCGCGTACTTTTAACGAGCCTGAATCCTTGCCTCCGCAAGCGCCATTTACTGAGACTGACTCGCGAGTCATCATTGCCGGATTTGGTCGGTTTGGTCAGGTCGTCGGTCGCTTGATGTTCGCCAATAAAATTGGGGTGACCATCCTGGAACGTGATCCGACTCAAATCAAGTTACTACGCCGCTATGGATACGAAGTGTATTATGGTGATGCTACGCAGCTCGATTTATTACGTGCCGCTGGTGCAAAGACGGCTGAAGCGATCGTGATTTGTACCGATTCGCCAGACGAAGTGATGGAGATTGTTGATCTTTGTGCTCATCACTTCCCTAATCTAAAAGTAATGGCGCGTGCGCGTAGTCGTGTCGAGGCGTATCAGTTGATGGCGCACGGTGTCGAGCAGTTTTCTCGGGAAACCTTTTTGGGCGCGCTGGATCTTGGGCGGCAAACGTTAGAGTCCCTAGGTATGCACCCGTACAAAGCGAAACGCGCAGAAATATTGTTCCGTAAACTCGACATGCGGGTGCTGGAAGATTTATTGCCTCAGCACAGTCAAGATGTCGCGACAGCATCACGAGTCAAAGAAGCGCGCAAAGAGCTGGAAGAAATTTTTGACCGAGAAATGCGCGGTGATAGTGAGCGGCATCAAAGTTGGAATCGAGACGAATAAGGTGTTGATGTGAAAAAACGTTTTATCGCAGGCGCTGCCTGTCCGTCGTGCCAACAACGCGATACATTGCGAGTGTGGCGTGAGAATAACATTGACAAAGTGGAATGTGTCAGCTGCGATTACCACGATAGTCGGTTACCGGAATCGGCACAACAGTCACACTCTGGCGCCGAGTCGGCAGAGAATGTCATTGGGATCTTTAAACCGGAGTAGGGGATCCGTTATCATCGGCAGTCCATTTACCTTCCGGTCTCGGAGCGAGCATGAAAATTGCAAAAGATGTGGTAGTCAGCCTGGCTTACCAAGTAAAAAATGAAGACGGTGCACTTGTTGATGAATCAACAGCACAAGAGCCTCTCCAATACCTACACGGTCATCGTAACCTGATCGTCGGACTTGAGAGCGCGCTGGAAGGCCGTGAAAAAGGCGAGAACTTTGAAGTGACGGTAGGCCCAGACGAAGCTTACGGTGACTACCAAGAAGCCATGGTACAACGTGTACCGGCTAACGTGTTCCAAGGCGTCGATCAAGTTGAAGTTGGTATGCGTTTTATGGCTGAAACCGACCAAGGCCAGATCCCAGTCGAAGTGACTGAGGTTGAAGGCGATGAAGTTGTTGTTGATGCCAACCACATGCTTGCAGGCCAAACCCTGTCCTTCTCAGTGGAAATCGTTGATGTGCGTGAAGCCACTGCAGACGAGCTTTCACACGGGCACATTCACCAAGACGGTGAAGAATGTGGCCACGACCACTAATCACGACGATAGATGAGTGGTAATGAGTCCCATCGAATAAAAGGCGCCGTTTGGCGCCTTTTTTTTATTTGGCCGTCGTGACCGCGCGCTAATCGTCACGCATACGGTGTGGTTTCAATAATGCGGGGGGGGTGTTTCTTCAGCTTGGCTAGCAATATTCTCTGGCTCAACATGTTGGAGCTTGCTGACAAGGTACTGGATTTGGACCGTCATGCGCTCAATATCACCTTGTTGTCGCGTCAATGCGGTATTGAGCTGGTCGATCGTGTCTTCTTGAAACGCCACTTTGTACTCAAGATCATCAATTTGCTGTTGTAACTTATCTATCTCGCTCATATTGCTCTCTCGTTATTGCGCGTCGGTTAACCAAGCTTGGGCAATCCCGGCCGAGGTACCTGAAATAACACGTCCAGTTGGATCAATCGCTACATCATACACCACTGCGCTGGGTGGGCGAGTATCCGGCTGGGCCAATGCTTGCCAACGACCTATATTTTCACCCGTTTTCACATCCCACAATTCGACCCGTTGTGACGGTGAGCCGGTGGCTAGCAAGGTACCATCATCGGAAAACCGGGCACTGACATAAATGGCTTGGCGGGCAAAGATATCCAACTCACTGACTTTCTCGCCACTGGGTAGGGCCCAAATCACAGCGCGGTTGCCACCGTCAGAGACAAATGCGTACTTCCCCTCACGATGCAAGGCGACTTGTTTCACTCGCCGGTCATAAGCAAAGTCATTGATGATCTGGCCAGACTGGGTATCCCAGAAGTAGGCATGATGGTCATTGCCACCTGAGAGCACATAGGCGCCGTTGGGAGAAATCGAGACTGCATTGATTTTATCGCGGTGGGCGAGGAACTCTAAGCGCCTTCCCGTGCCTAAGTCGATAAATAGTGCTTTTCCATTCGACAACGCTAGTACCAATTTTTCACCGTTATTACTGATCGCGGCATCGCGTATGATGCCTTCAGAAATAGACCATAGCCCTTGAGCTTGGCTCCAGGCCAGGTCCCAGACGGCAAAGTTTTGTGCTGTTGTGGTAATGGCATAGCGCTTATTATCGGAAATATGACTAACAACGACCGGATTGGCGTCCGGATCTTGCGCACCGAGTTCGGCCAGTTGCTGATTAGTGACCAGATCCCACAGGACAATATCCGTTTCCTCAGACGCGATCAGGGCAAAACGGCCGTCACGACTGAGGCTAAAACTGGTCGCCCCTTCCGGATGGATTGACCAGCGCTGGGCTTCTTTGCCAGACTGCCAACAACCGGTTAAGCTGTTAATAACTATAAAAATGCAAATAATGTGGCGGATTTTGGGCACCATGCTTGAGTTCCAGTGTTTGCAGCCATATAACCACGAGTATATTGATAGAATCAGGCTTTCGCATTGTTGATGCGTCAGTAACAACCATACGAGGATTTATCCTTGTCATCAACGGAGTACCCAATGAAATCAGTAATGAAGATGTCGCTACTCGCGGCAACCGTTGCCTTTGCCGTCGGCTGTCAGCAAGACGACGCTAAAGTAGAGCAAACCAATCAAGCTGCCGAACAAGCGGAAGCAGCGTTTGCCAACGATGACGACAAAGCAGCCTACGCGATCGGTGCGTCTTTAGCCCAATACCTCAACGCTAACTTAGAGCAACAGGCAGACATCGGCTTAGAGCTTGATAAAGAGGTGGTACTGCAAGGGGTGAAAGATGTCTTTCAAGGGGAATCAAAACTGACCGATGAGCAAGCGCAAGCGGCGCTGCAATCGCTTGATCAGCGCGTGACTAAACTGGCGCAACAGCAAGCCAAAGAGAAAGCAGAAGCCGCGATTTCGGAAGGTGAAAAATACCGTGCTGACTTTGCCCAGCAAGACGGCGTTAAAGAAACGGACTCTGGCTTACTTTACAAAGTGGATAGCATGGGTGAGGGCGATAAGCCAGCCGCAGAAGATACCGTGGTTGTTCACTACAAAGGCACCTTGACTGACGGTACCCAGTTCGATAGCTCCTACGATCGTGGTGAGCCAGCTACCTTCCCGCTTAACCGCGTGATTCCAGGCTGGACTGAAGGTGTGCAGCTAATGCCTGTTGGCTCTAAATTTACCTTTGTTGTGCCACCTGAGTTGGCTTACGGTGATCAAGATACCGCATCAATTCCTGCCAACTCAACCCTGGTGTTTGATGTTGAACTGCTTGAAATAAAAGACGATACCAAAAAAGACGCGGCGAGCGAAGGCTAAACGACAGCCCCGTCTGACTGTGTAATATCCGCCCCGGCATCGCCGGGGCTTTTTGCATTTTTAGGCTTAAATTCTGTTAAACTGTGCGCAGAGACATTTAGATTGACGGTCGAATAAGGATAGGCGTACGTGGTACCGACAGAAGGCTTTGGCGCGAACGTGATGACGGAAAATGAGCTCATTGAGCCTAATCCATTGAATCAACAAGACAGTGTTATTCTGCGGTCTTATGCGGCGGTAGTGGATGGGCTTGCGGCGCTGATCGGTGAACATTGTGAAATCGTGCTGCACGCATTAGACGATTTAAATAAATCAGCGATCAAGATCGCGAATGGTGAAAACACGGGTAGAAAAGTGGGATCGCCAATCACCGATCTTGCGCTGCGGATGTTGCGCGATATTGAAGGCTCAGAGCGTAATTTTTCACGGGCTTATTTTACCCGAGCGAAAAGTGGCACCTTGATGAAGTCGATCACGGTAGCGATTCGCAATGGCGACAATCGTATCATCGGGCTATTGTGTATCAACATCAATTTAGATGCGCCTTTTTCACAGGTACTACAAGCCTTCATTCCGGATGATCTCGCCAAACAAGCGGCCTCGTCGGTAAACTTTGCCAGTGACGTGGAAGAGCTGGTGGATCAAACCGTTGAACGGACAGTTGAAGAAGTCAATGCCGACAAAACGGTGTCTAATAACACTAAAAACCGTCAGATAGTCATGGCGCTCTATGACAAAGGGATTTTTGATATTAAAGATGCCATTCATCGTGTGGCATCTCGTCTCAACATCTCGAAACATACGGTCTATCTTTACGTTAGACAGCGCAAAACAGAAGAGATCGAATCATGAGTCTGCGTTATGTGTTAGTCGTGACCGAGCCAGCGTATGGATCACAGTTGGCACGCACCGCCTATCAGTTTGCCTGTGCAGCAATAAAGGCGGGGCACCAGGTGAGTAAAGTCTTCTTCTATCAAGAAGGTGTACTGAATGGCGCCGCAACCACAGTGCCTGCAAATGATGAATTTGATTTGGTGGAAGCGTGGCAGCGGTTGGCGCACGATCACGGTGTTGCGCTGGAAACTTGTGTGGCTGCGGCATTACGACGCGGGATTATCAGTGAGCAAGAAGCGACGCAGCATCAATTATCGACGGCGACCTTGGCGGAAGGGTTTTCTCAGGCAGGCTTAGGTGCATTGGCTGACGCTTTGTTAACCGCTGACCGAGTGATGCAATTTTAAGAGGGCTTCATGCAAATAGGGTTTGTATTTTCTACATCGCCCCACGGGTCGGCGAGCGGTCGAGAAGGGTTAGATGCGTTACTCGCCACCTCGGCGTTTTGCGACACCTTATCGGTTTTTTTTATTGGTGATGGGGTTCTACAACTTATAGCGGGTCAGCAACCGCAACAGATTCTGAGCCGCGATTACATTGCCAGCTTTAAAATGCTACCGCTGTGTGATGTCGAGGACATCTATGTGTGCCGCGCTTCATTGGCATCTCGTGGGCTGGAGCACGCTGAAACCGTCTTACCCACTCAAGGTCTGGCACTTGAACAAGTCAAAAAGCGGTTGTCAGAGTGCGACCGTATACTACATTTTTAAGGAGTCGACGTGTTGCATATCGTGAAATCGTCTCCCTATCGTGACCAAGCGCTAACGTTGTGCTTAAACTACATCGATCAGGACAGTGTGATTGTACTAATCAGTGATGCGGTACTGGCGGGAGTAGATAACAGCGAGTGGGCGACGCGCCTATTTACCGGGAATCATGTTGTTTATTTGCTCAGTGATGATGTTCACGCTCGAGGACTCGGCGATAAGCTTCATCCCAGCGCGGTGATGGTTGAGATGAACAAATTAGTGAGCTTGAGCGTCGAGCATGTCACGCAAATGACATGGTAATACCCTAGCCTGTATAGCGTGAAAACGTCCCCTGCGCGCTGCTTGAAAAACAAACAATGCAAAGATCTCTGTATAAATCTTGACACCCTATACCCCGACGCCTAAAATTTCGCGTCCCTGTTGTATTGGGGCTAGATTTTTCACACTTATACGTTAAGTAATATCAGGAGCTATTTAATGGCAACTATTAACCAGCTGGTCCGCAAACCACGCTTGAAGCAAGTTGCGAAAAGCAACGTGCCTGCGCTGGAAGCGTGTCCACAAAAACGTGGTGTATGTACTCGTGTTTACACTACTACTCCAAAGAAACCAAACTCCGCACTGCGTAAAGTATGCCGTGTACGTTTGACTAATGGCTTTGAAGTCACCTCATACATTGGTGGTGAAGGCCACAACCTGCAAGAGCACAGTGTTGTTCTGATCCGCGGCGGTCGTGTTAAAGACTTGCCGGGTGTGCGTTACCACACTGTTCGTGGCGCACTTGACTGTGCAGGCGTTAACGGCCGTAAACAAGGTCGTTCTAAGTACGGTGTGAAGCGTCCTAAGTCTTAATGGATTCCGTTAAGTAAGGCCAAACACTCAAACAATTGAATTTTGAAAAAACTGAAAAGTTTTGGATAAAACCTGAAGAAGACAACGGAGATAATCCATGCCACGTCGTCGCGTAATTGGTCAGCGTAAAATTCTTCCAGATCCTAAGTTCGGATCCGAATTGCTGGCAAAATTTGTAAACATCCTGATGGTTGACGGTAAGAAGTCAACTGCTGAAAAAATCGTTTATGGTGCTCTAGACATCATGGCTGAGCGTTCTGGTAAAGAGCACTTGGCTGTATTTGAACAAGCTCTTGAAAACGTACGCCCAGCGGTCGAGGTGAAATCTCGCCGTGTAGGTGGTTCAACTTACCAAGTGCCAGTAGAAGTACGTCCAGTGCGTCGTAATGCCCTGGCTATGCGTTGGTTGGTTGAAGCCGCTCGTAAGCGTGGTGAAAAATCTATGGCTCAGCGCCTAGCAAGCGAGATGCTAGACGCATCAGAAAACAAAGGTACTGCTGTTAAGAAACGTGAAGACGTTCACCGTATGGCAGACGCGAACAAAGCGTTCGCACATTACCGCTGGTAATGCCTTCATGGCGTGTTCCGTTCGGAGCACGCCAAACCCATTTTCTAAGGTTAACCTTAGCAAGAGGATACTATTGTGGCTCGTAAAACCCCTATCGAGCACTACCGTAACATCGGTATTTGTGCTCACGTAGACGCCGGTAAAACCACGACTACCGAGCGGATCCTGTTTTACACAGGTCTGTCACACAAAATCGGTGAAGTACACGACGGTGCCGCGACCATGGACTGGATGTCGCAAGAACAAGAGCGTGGTATCACTATTACCTCTGCGGCGACCACCACTTTCTGGGCCGGTTCTGATCAGCAGTTTAAACAGCACCGTGTAAACATCATCGACACCCCTGGACACGTTGACTTCACCATCGAAGTTGAGCGTTCTTTGCGTGTGCTTGATGGTGCTGTGGTTGTATTCTGTGGTTCATCAGGTGTTGAGCCTCAGTCTGAGACCGTATGGCGTCAGGCTGACAAGTACGAAGTACCGCGTATGGTATTCGTCAACAAGATGGACCGTGCGGGCGCTGACTTCCTGCGCGTTGTTGATCAAATAAAAAATCGCCTTGGTGCACACCCTGTGCCAATTCACTTGAACATTGGTGCAGAAGACCAGTTCAAGGGCGTTATCGACCTGATCAAAATGAAAGCGATCAACTGGAATGAAGAAGACATGGGTATGACGTATACCTATGAAGAAATTCCAGACGATCTGAAAGAGCAAGCAGAAGAGTGGCACAACTTCCTGGTTGAGTCTGCTGCTGAAGCGTCTGAAGAACTGATGGACAAATACCTTGAAGAAGGCGAATTGTCCGAAGAAGAAATCAAGAAAGCGCTACGTCAGCGCACCCTTGATAACGAGATTGTTCTAGCTACCTGTGGTTCGGCGTTTAAAAACAAAGGCGTTCAGGCGGTACTGGATGCGGTTATCGAATACTTGCCTTCACCGATCGACGTTAAAGCGATCAAAGGTGAAGACGAAGACGGTAACCCAATTGAGCGTCATGCAGACGATAAAGAACCGTTCTCTGCGTTGGCATTCAAAATTGCAACTGACCCATTCGTAGGTACGCTGACCTTTATGCGTGTTTACTCTGGTGTAGTGAACTCTGGTGACAGTGTATACAACTCAGTGAAGCAAAAGCGTGAGCGCTTGGGCCGTATCGTACAGATGCACTCTAACAAGCGTGAAGAGATCAAAGAAATCCGCGCCGGTGATATCGCTGCAGGTGTTGGTCTCAAAGACGTGACCACGGGTGATACGCTGTGTGCGATGGATTCAAAAGTTATCCTTGAGCGCATGGAGTTCCCAGATCCTGTTATCCAGATCGCGGTTGAGCCTAAGTCTAAAGCAGACCAAGAGAAAATGGGTATCGCGCTGGGTAAACTAGCGGCAGAAGATCCGTCTTTCCGCGTTGAGTCTGACGAAGAGTCTGGCCAGACCCTGATCTCGGGTATGGGTGAGCTTCACCTAGACATCATCGTTGACCGTATGCGTCGCGAGTTTAACGTTGAGTGTAACGTTGGTAAGCCTCAGGTTGCTTATCGCGAAACCATCCGTGGTAGCACCAAAGTTGAAGGTAAATTCGTGAAGCAGTCTGGTGGTCGTGGTCAATTCGGTCACGTATGGCTGAAGATCGAACCTTCAGAGCCAAACGAAGGCTTCGTCTTTGTTGACGAAATCGTCGGTGGTGTGGTTCCACGCGAATACATCGGTGCGGTATCAAAAGGTATCGAAGAGCAAATGAAAAACGGTGTACTCGCCGGTTATCCAGTGCTCGACGTTAAAGCGACCTTGTTCGATGGTTCTTACCACGATGTTGACTCCAACGAAATGGCGTTTAAGATCGCTGCATCAATGGCATTCAAGAAAGGTGCACACGACGCGCAACCTGTTATGCTTGAACCAATGATGAAGGTTGAAGTAACCACGCCAGAAGAGTGGATGGGTGACGTTGTCGGTGACTTGAACCGTCGTCGTGGCCTGATTGGCGGTATGGACGAAGGCCCAGCGGGTCTGAAGATCGTACGTGCCCAAGTGCCACTGTCTGAAATGTTCGGTTACGCTACAGACCTACGTAGTGCAACACAAGGCCGTGCGTCATACTCGATGGAATTCAGCGAGTATGGTGAAGTGCCGAAGAACATTGCTGATGCTCTAATTGCTGAGCGTAGCTAATTATTTTGGTCCTGATGCCGGTGCGATCACCGGCATCAAACACTGACTTCTGAGTTATTAGGCAAAGCCCCTTAACTCACAACTAGGAAGGAAGACGATCGTGTCTAAAGAAAAATTTGAACGTACGAAAACGCACGTTAACGTTGGTACTATCGGCCACGTTGACCATGGTAAAACTACGCTGACTGCAGCTATCTGTACTGTACTTGCAAAAGTATACGGCGGTGCTGCGCGTGATTTCGCGTCAATCGATAATGCGCCAGAAGAGCGTGATCGTGGTATCACCATCGCAACGTCTCACGTTGAGTACGATACGCCAAACCGTCRCTACGCACACGTTGACTGCCCAGGA
>NZ_MUFD01000027.1:0-45143 GCF_001995405.1 Salinivibrio sp. AR640
TTTGCTTGAGATATAACCCGGATATCCAGGTACAATATCAGCGCCTAATGGAAAACGGTAAAAGTAAAATGCAGGCTTTAGGAGCTGGAATGCGCAAGCTGGTACAGATTTGTTTTGGTGTTGTAAAACATCAAAGCGAATACCACCCGCAAGTGGTTACATAACCCTTTACGGATGGTTCGGAGAGATGGTATCTACACGTATTTTAACGTCTGTGGGGCTATCGGCGATGATGGCACAAAGCGTTAATATTGTGAGATTTATTATTCGGTTTTAAAATGGCCGATGGTGTCAGCCAATCGCGCAGAACGTTGGCTTAAGCCGGTGACGGTTTCTGCCGTGTCATGCGTACGTTGCGAGACAGTCTCTGCTGATTGTGCAATGTCTGTGATGCTTTCGCTAATCTCCGTTGTCACTTGCGTTTGCTGCTGTGTGGCATTGGCGATGTGTGAGGTCATTTGGTTTATTTCGGTAACCATGTTAGCAATATCAACCAGCGCGGCGTTGTTTTGCTGACAATAGTCCACACAGGCTTCTACGGTTTGGCTGGTGGTATCCATATCCGCCACCGCCGATTGCGTCTCTTGGCGCAATGCGGCAATTTTATCGCGAATACTTTCTGTTGAGTCCTGGGTGCGAGAGGCAAGGGTACGTACTTCTTCGGCGACCACACTGAATCCGCGGCCTTGTTCGCCGGCACGGGCGGCCTCGATAGCAGCATTTAATGCCAACAAGTTTGTTTGCTCGGCAATCGCTTGGATCACATCGAGCACGGTGCCAATTTCCTCACTTTGCTGCGATAAGCGGCTCATGGTCGCCGTGGCGGCGTCCATACTCGATGACAACGTGCGGATCTGTTCCACCAGATCGTCACCAATTTGCGAGCCTTTATTCACCGCTTGGGTGATATCGTCTGACGCGGTTGAGGCTTGATCGGCGTATTGCGCGACATCCGTGACCGATGTAGCCATTTCCGTCGCCGCTGAGGCCACTTGATGGGTATGCTTGACCTGGTCGGTAACGCGATCGTGCATGGTGACTACGTCTTGGTTAATATCGTTAGCGGCTTGCCCAAGTAATCCAGATGCTTGATGCGCTTCTTGGATCACGGTTTGGAAGCTGGCAAACATCTGATTGAGCGAACGGCCGAGCAGCGCCATTTCATCTTTACCTTTATCCGGCAGCCGTTGAGTTAAATCCTTGTCTTCGGCGATCGTCTTAATCCGTGTGGTCACCGCAATCATGGGTTTAGCAATATTGCCACCCAGTACATAACCAATCAGTATCGCGACACCCACCAGAACCAGCGATGTGAGCACGGTGGCGTTTAAAATAGTGTCTTTCATGGTCGTCACTTGGGCAAGCGCTTCTTGTTGACTAATTTGATTCACCAACGCCCAGCGCTTTCCAAATACATCAATCGGCGCATAAGCGGTATAAACGGTTTGGTTGCGGTAGCTTTTTTCTTCCCCCGTGCCTGTTTGGCCCGCGAGCGCCTGGGCCACACTTGGAGAATCGATTGGCATTTGTCCAGCCGCGGTGTCAGTGAAGTCGATGCGGTTAATCAAACCGGGTTTTACGCCATTGGTGCGTAACAAATTTAAATAGGCCGATTTATCTTCTTGTAACGCGCGTGCCTCGGTACGGAGAACCTTGTCTGGCCCCACCATAAACATTTCGCCCGTCTCACCAAATCCGGCAGATTGCCAGTGCCCTTGGCCACTTATGACACCGCTTAATCGTGCGATGGGCAGTTTAAAGATCAGCACCCCTTGTGTTTCGCCGTTTTCAACAATAGGGGTAGCGATAAATGAAGCTGGCTCGTCATAGCTGGGAAAATAAGGGCGATAATCAACAAAACTAATGTCGCCTGCTTGCGCGTCGATAGCCTCTAAAAACGCATCTCCCATCCCGCTGGTGGCGTAGGGACCGGCAAACAAACTGGTGCCAAAATCGATTTCTTTCGCCACCGAATAAACGATACGACCGTTCGCATCTGCTAATAAAATATCTTGGTAGCCAAAGGTCTCGGCAAAACGGTGATAGTTGGGATGGTACTGGGTGTGAACGTTATCGTAGGTTGACCCGTCATTAGTGGTAACTAACTTGTCTTTCTCGCCCAAAGGGTGCGGGCTACCACTGATGTAAAATTGTTGCAGTGTACGTGTGGCGGGGGCGAGCGCGGCGAGGTTGGAACGAGCGTTGGCATTCGTATCGTTAAGCGCCTGGTAGGCATTACCAAAGGTGTCGGTATAGTAATCCTGCAGGGCGCGGCGTGACGCGCGGTCGGTCCGTACTTCACGGCTGTAGCGTAAATAGGCCTGACTAAATGCGTTAACGGCATTTTCAGTCATGGTTGAATCGGCCATTGATGTCAACTGTTGACCGATAAATGAAAAATAACTGCTGAGCTCTGATTGTTTAGCTTCACGGACTGCTTTGAGCTGGCTAATGGCTTGATCTTGCATTTGGTCGCCAAACAATGCAGTGGTGCGATTGGCGAGCACTGCTGCGGTGGCGAGAATACAGATAACACAGGCGGAGATGATTGCCGCAGATACCTTTGTGCGAACTTTCATACTACTAAACTCCTGAACGTCGTGACGACGGTATCAAATGAGGGCACCGTAACGGTGCATGATGAAGAGGGTGGGGGCTTATTCAACGGGCCAACAGCATGCTCACACGGTCAGATCACACTCGAGCATGGCGACACTATGGTATTGGCCGAACTTTTCACCGACATCGTTAAGTTGGCCAACTTGCTGAAAGCCAAAACGACGATGAAGCGCCAGTGAAGAGGGGTTGGGGAGTGTGATCAGCGAGTAAGCACGGCGAAGATCTTGCTCTCGCATCCCCTCGAGCAAAGTGCGCATCAACTGTGAGCCGATACCGCGACCGCCGGCATCAGGCGCGGCGTAAATCGTGATCTCTGAGGCGATATGAAAAGCCTGTTTAGCGTTGAACGGCGTGTTATAAGCAAACCCAACGATTTGTTGATCTTGCTCTGCCACCCAAGCTTGATAGCGGGAGGACGGATCAAATTGCGCAAACCAATGTTCACGCTCTTGCTTTTGCCAAGGGGCTAAATCGAACGTGATCGCAGTGTGGGTGATGTAATAGTTATAAATGGTATTGATCGCGTCACAATCACGCAACTCCATGCGTCGAATAAGCATTTTCGCTTCCTTTTTGCTTTTTTGCGGCGCATAAGATATCGAAGTTCGTCCCATTCGCCAAGTATTGATGACAAATTGCTCATCTTTCGTTCAAACGCGTGGTACGCAAAAAATCAAAAATTGAGAGAAAACAAACTATCTCGTTATATTAATAAAAAAGGGATTGTGACGTGAAATTGTTCGGACTAGCATGAGATCTTCACTTCTCGGCATATAAGGACGCGTTTTGTCAGAGTTTAAAGCGACATCCATTTCTCCGGTCGGCCCGTTTTTCTCGCCTATGGTGCAGGGATACTGGCGATTAGATGATTGGCAGATGACCCCGCAGCAGCGGCTCAGTTTTCTCAAATCCCATATTGATTTGGGAATTACAACGGTTGATCATGCTGATATCTATGGAGATTATCGCTGTGAAACCTTGTTTGGACAAGCGGTAAAATTGGATCCGAGTGTGAGAAAATCGATCCAAGTTGTCTCCAAGTGCGACATTAAGTTGGTCAGCGAGGCGGCCCCTAATCGTAAAATTAATCATTATGACACCAGCTATCATCACATCCTGGAGTCGGTGGATCATTCACTGAAGCGTTTAGGGGTGGAAAAGCTCGACGTGTTATTGTTGCATCGCCCTGATGCATTGATGGACGCGGATGAAGTGGCAGAGGCGTTTACAACGCTTCGCTATCACGGAAAAGTCGCGCACTTCGGGGTATCAAACTTTACGCCGTCACAATTTGATTTATTGCAATCTCGCTGGGACGAATCGCTCGTCACCAACCAGGTTGAAATCAACCCGCTACGTTTTGATGTGATCCACGATGGCACGCTTGATCAGCTTCAGCGTCTTCAGATAAAACCGATGGCGTGGTCATGCCTTGCTGGCGGTGAATTATTGACGGGTGAGTCACAACAGGCTGTCCGTGTGCGCGAAACGCTTAGCACTATTGGTGAGGAGTTAGGCGGCGCGAGTATCGATCAAGTGATTTATGCTTGGGTGATGCGCCATCCATCGAAACCATTACCCATTATAGGCTCGGGGAACATTGAGCGAGTGAAAGCCGCTAAACAGGCTTATGATCTTAAATTAACGCGTGAGCAGTGGTATCGCATATGGGTCGCGTCGAAAGGGCATAACGTGCCTTAGAGCGACGGTGTTGGTCATTCGTGCGAAGGCGTTGATCAAGGGAAAAATCAACAGACGGTACGTGGTGCCGTCTTTTTATTTTTCGATGAGCAATGGCGACAAAAAGCGTTCAATCCATGGCTTTTCTGGCGCCTTGCTGGCAGGTTGACCGGTGGAGACGTCCTGTTTACCCGCCGGTAGCTGCTATTTTTTAGCCTGAGACATGGAGTGATGCGAGGTAAGCGCAGACACCTCTAGCATCGGTGCGGCATCAATATCGTCTGCATTCATCATTGATGAGATACGTTGGACAGAAGACAGCAGCAGAGATTGTTCCCACTCTTCTAGGCTTTGAAAGCGAGAGATAAAGTTCTCCTGCAGTGGCTTAGGGGCTTGTTCCAATGCCGCTTCTCCTTGTTCGGTCAGGTGTGCGTGCACTTTACGCTTATCAAGCTCGCTCCGGACACGCAAAATCAGCCCACGCTTTTCTAAGCGGTCCAAAATGGTGGTTGCTGTGGCCTGGCTCATGTTGGTATGGACAGATAACTTACGAATCGTCACTTGACCAAGCTCTTTAATCGCACGCATCAGTACCAATTGGGGGCCAGTGATCCCCGATACTTTGTTAAGCTTTCGTGAATGCAAATCGATTGCGCGTATAATTTGCCGCAATGCGACCAGTACTTCTTCGTGTTTTTCCATTACCTCACCTCCACCAGAAAAAATTGCCCCCGAAACTTACAATAACCACGGTTGTAGTGCAAAGGTATCGAGGGAAAAATCGATGATTTATGTTTGTTTCAACGAGCAAATAATCAACGTGCTTTCAGTCTATTATAACCATTAGAGTTCAAATTAAATCTAATTTATTGTTATTTTTGACTGTTTCAGTGAGTAAATGCAAAAAATGGCCTTTAGTCATCGGTTTACCTAAATAACAGGTCGGATGTGCATTGCAACGTATTGCCGTCAACCTTACACATAGCATAGCCATCACACTTCGCGTAATGAGAAAAATTCTTTGTTGCATTTCGTAACATTATGCTTAGAATTCTTTCGTACAAACGATAATGGTTATCATAACCGTTCATATAAGGCGAAGGACAACACGACTATGGAATTGACACCGTTTAAGCGCAACCTGATTGCGCTCTCACTATTTGCGGCCCCATTTGGCGCTAATGCGGCGACCCAACAAGAGGTCGTGGCACATTATGCAGACATTGCTCACGCCGTTTTTGCTGATGCTCACACAACCGCGGTTGAACTCGACAGTGCACTGAACGCTTTTATTGCCGAACCTTCTGAAACAACCCTTCAGGCAGCCAAAAAGGCGTGGCTAGATGCACGTGTGCCTTACCAACAGTCAGAAGTTTTTCGCTTTGGCAATGCCATTGTCGATGACTGGGAAGGACAGCTCAATGCTTGGCCCTTGGACGAGGGGTTAATTGATTATGTCGCGGATGGTTATCAGGCAGAACTCGGTAATGCCGGAGCGACAGCTAACATTATTGCGAATCAGCGCATTCAGATTGGCGCCACCGATCTTGATGTTGCTGACATCACGCCGACACTGCTGGCAAGTTTAAATGAAGTGGGCGGCTCAGAAGCCAATGTTGCATCGGGCTACCATGCCATCGAGTTCCTGTTGTGGGGGCAAGATTTAAACGGCACCAACGCAGGAGCCGGTGAGCGCCCTTATACCGATTTCGCCTATGGTGAAGCCTGTACCCATGACCATTGTGATCGTCGTCGTGATTACTTGAAAGCGGCTGCTGATCTATTGGTTGATGATCTGGCGTGGATGCGTGATCAATGGGCTGAGGGTAACAAAGATAATTACCGTGCGAGTCTGCTTGCCGATTCAAGTGAGAATGGCCTACGCAAAATGCTATTTGGTATGGGATCACTGTCGTTAGGTGAACTGGCGGGGGAGCGAATGAAAGTCGCGCTAGAAGCTAACTCAACCGAAGATGAGCATGACTGTTTTTCTGACAATACGCACAATTCGCATTTTTATAACGAGCAGGGCATTTACAATGTCATGACGGGGACATATCAGCGCGTGAATGGTAATACCTTATCGGGACCGTCAGTCCTTGATTTGGTTAGAGATAAAAATGCCGATGCCGCAGAGGCAATTAAAGCCAGCTTTGATCAAGCGCAGCAGCAAGTTAAAACCTTGGTTGTTTCTGCGGAGGACAACAACGTGTATTTTGATCAGCTGATTGCTGCTGGTAATAACGAAGGGAATCAACTGGTCAACGCATCTATCGCGGCGCTGGTGGATCAGACCAAGCATATTGAACAAGCGGCGCAAGTGATCGGTATTGATAACCTGAATCCAGACACCGCTGATCACCAATTCTAAACGACATATTACTTTAGTTAGCCCCGTGGTACGGGGCTTTTTGCCTTGTCAGGACACACTATGAAGCCCAATGTCATTGCTTACCTTAACGTGACATGTCTTACTTTTTTGGTGACCACCTCCGCACTTGCATTCGAGCGCACATCCGGTGGGGGAACAACCGTTATCAAGGAAGGACCGAACGCCTTTTCCCAACCTGCCGCTAACCTGCCGATGAGTGAGCGCATTGATTTCAGTGTCGGTAATAGCTTTTTTCGTAATCCTTGGGTCAGTTCACCGGCATCAACGGATGCCCGTGATGGCCTTGGCCCATTATTTAATACTAATGGCTGCCAAAATTGCCATATCAAAGATGGGCGAGGTCATCCTCCATCGCCAGGTGATATCAATGCCGTTTCCATGTTGGTTCGGCTGAGTGTGCCAGCGATGAGTGAAGCGGAAAAACAAAAGCTGATCCAATATGGCAATATTCCAGAGCCCAATTATGGCGGTCAACTTCAAGATTTTTCCTTACCAGGCGTCAAGCCAGAGGGCAAAATAGCAATCAGCTATCGCGAAGTACCGGTGACCTTTGAAGACGGTGAGACTGTGACATTACGCCAGCCAAACTTAGCTATTACAGACCTTAATTATGGTCCGATGGCAGAGAATGTGCAGCTGTCAGCGCGGATTGCACCACCGATGATAGGTCTTGGGCTACTCGAGTCGATCCCCGCTGAGGCGATCTATGCGTACGCCGATCCTGAGGATGCCAATGGCGACGGTATTTCCGGGCGCCCCAACCAAGTGTGGGATATCGACACACAGCGTACCGCACTGGGGCGGTTTGGGTGGAAAGCCGGATTACCCAACGTGAATCAACAAAATGCAGCCGCTTTTAATGGTGATATCGGGCTAACAACCTCGATGTTCCCTCATCATAACTGTATGCCGTCGCAGTCGGTGTGCGACGATATGCCCAATGGCGGCGATCCCGAAGTGAGTGATAATATTCTCGACTTTGTTGAATTTTATGCTCGCCATCTCGCGGTTCCCGCGCGTCGTAACATCCAAGACTCGCAAGTCCAACGAGGGCAAGAGATGTTTGTTAATGCTGGATGTAACGCTTGTCACGTTGAGTCGTTCACAACAGCAAAACGTCCTGATCTGGCGGCACTGAGTGAACAAGAAATTCACCCCTATACCGACTTACTGTTACACGATATGGGAGAAGGACTAGCGGATCACCGTGGTGAGTTTATTGCGAACGGCCGAGAATGGCGAACGGCACCACTTTGGGGTATTGGTTACACCAAAGAGGTTAATGCTGATGGTACCTACTTACATGACGGCCGCGCCCGAACGTTGATGGAAGCCGTTTTATGGCATGGTGGCGAAGCCGATGGCGCCAAACAGCGTGTACTGGCGATGCCAAAAGCGGACCGTGATGCACTGATTGCATTTTTACGTTCATTATAAAAACACTTATTATAAAAACACCATGCTGGAGTCTTGTGGTATGCGTTTTCGATTTAATCCTATTGTGGTGCTTACGCTCAGCGCCACCGTGTTGCTCGGCGGATGTTTGTCTCAAGCTGAGACAGGGCCTAATCATGGCCTTTGGCAACTACAAAAACAAAGAAGCGAACAGTTCCTCTCTGCAACCAAGGCGCTTGCGCAGACCACGCAATCGGTTTGCTCGCAGGGCACGGATGTGGATAAGGCGCGTCAAGCATGGAAGAAGGTTATGGCCGCTTGGATGCCTTTACAAGGCGTGGAAAAGGGCTCAGAGCAAGCCTTGGCACAAAGTTGGCGGATTCAGTTTTATCCTGACAAAAAGAATACCACCGGACGGAAAATGAATGCCTTGCTGGCCAGTGATACTACCTGGACCGCGGATGCATTAGCGGATCAAAGTGTGGCCGTGCAAGGTGTCGGCGCGATGGAATGGTTGTTGTATGATCGCCAAGCGGATTTAACTCAGCCAAAACACTGCGAAGTAGCCATGGCCGTCAGTGGGCGTTTGCAGCAAAGTGCAACGGCATTAACCCTAGCGTGGCAGAAAAATCCGTGGTTAGGGATGCCATCTTCGATGGCCACGGCAGAAAAACTTGGCGCACTGACACATCAGCTCGATTATGTGCTTAAAAAGCTTGCCGGCCCTTTGGGCAAACCTGGTTTTCCTAACCCCTACCAAGGAGAAGCCTGGCGATCGCGGCACTCTCTAACACTATTAAGCGAGAGCATTCAAGCGATGCAAGTTCAATATCACGCTGAAGGTGGTATCGAGCAAGCGCTACGCGAGCGAGGCAACCATAAGGTAGCCGATCGTGTTAGCGAGCATTGGCAACTCGCCTATGACAGTGTGCCCAAAGACGGTGAGCCGCTGTTTGATAGGCTCAACAGCGTACCGGGTTACCGTGACATGCTCACCGTCTATAACAATCTGGAATATCTAAAACTCGTGTTGGGTGGCCAAGTCGCACAAGATTTAGGCATAGTTGTGGGGTTTAATGCAACCGATGGCGATTAGTCAGAAACGCCGCCGTTTACTCAAGGCGGCGCTAATGGGCGCGGCTTTACCCACCGTCGTAAATACACTGAGTGGTTGTCGTGGTAATACCGCAGCAGCGCGGTGTGAGCTACTGGGCTGTGCGCTGAGTCGTGATGGCTCTTTCGCGGTGGTTGGCGCTGATCCGTCTGGGCAACCCGTTTTCCGCCTACCATTGCCCGATCGGGGTCATGGTGTCGCCGCTCAGCGACGAGAGGTTGGAACGCTAGGGGTGGCATTTGCGCGCCGGCCTGGTGATTTTATGCAGGTGTTTGACTACCAACGTGGAGTGACGTTGTCACGGATAAGGGCCGCTTCCGATCGTTATTTTTATGGACACGGCGCCATTTCTGATGATGGAAAATGGTTATATACCACCGAGGGTAAACGGCAAACCAGCGAAGGTGTGATCGGTGTTTACCAATTAACCGCGCAGGGGCAGGTAAAAAAAGTGCGTGAAATAAGCGGCTTTGGCATTGGTCCTCATGAGTTAGCGCTGGTGGATACTAACACGTTAGTCGTGGGTGTCGGTGGCATGCATACTGATGGACGCACAGTGTTAAACATTGACGCTATGTCACCGGCACTGGTCTATATCGATATCGACAGTGGCAAAGTGATCGAGCGCGCTGAGCTTGCAAATAAGAAGCTCAGTATTCGTCATTTAATGGTGTCAGATGAGGGTTATGTGGTGACAGGTCAGCAATACCATGGTGCTGATAACGCCCCCCTTGTCGCGATTCATCGCCGTGGTGAGCCGATGAAAATGTTGAATGCTTCACCAGAGCAGTGGTCGCGTTTTAATAACTATGTTGCCAGTATTGCTACCCTCAATGGTTGGATTGTCGCCACGTCGCCCCGTGGCAATTGTTATGGTATTTGGTCGTTAAATAGTGGCGAGTTACTTGGACTGCATCCGCTGATAGATGCTTCTGGCGCGAGTCGCGATGGTGATGTGATTAACCTCAGTGCGGGTAGCGGTAAAATGGTGACGCTAAATAATGCACACCATCCGGATTATAAAATGACGCCAGTCCGATGGGATAATCACTGGATAACCTTAGTGTAATGAATACATGATAATGTTCTAAACGGCAGTCAATTTTGGCTGCCGTTTTTGTTTCAATACCTTGCGTTGTGATGAGGAAAAACAGACGTTAATTTTGCTTCTTTGCAGTAAAACTTTGCCATAATCATAACAGGGATGAGGAGGGGCGTATGATGAGAAGGCACGATGCCTGGTTGGCTAACCTTCTGATAGTGTTTTGCTTTTTGGTAAAGCCAGTGATGGCCAATAACGCCAGTGAAACGGGGGGAGTACGGTTACTGACTGAACCGCAGATCTCGGGGAAAAGAGTGCCTGATGATCAAACTGTATCGGCGGATGTTCATCGCCAGCGAGCCTACCAGTATGCGCGCGATTGGCTTGAATCGGCGGCACCGGATGCGACCGTATTGGCCTATCCCCAAGCGCTGACTCAAGACTACCTGGATAATGGATTTTCGTTGATTTGGACACAAGATGCGGCGCGAGATGAGTTAGAAACGCAAGTGAATGTGATTTCACTGGCTGGCTTTAGTCCTGAGTTTGAATGGCGAGCATGGCAATTGCGGCAACTTCGTCAGCAGCCCAGCGATGCGGCCTATGATATTTTTGCTACCGATACCGCCTATGCGCTGCTTCGCTATTTAAGTGTGATCCCCGATAAAGGAATGCAATGGTTTTTTGGCGCGTCTCATCGCACCCCCTTGCCAGCTCCCTCATCGCAAAGGCGTGCTGCGTTATTTAAGGCAGGACTTAACGGGTCACTGGCTCCGTTTTTGCGGCAGCGGCGTCCACAACACTCGCAATACGATGCATTAGTAAAACAAATTGTTCGCTTACAAGAGCAGGCACAGTCGGTTTGGCCAACGATTCAGGCTGAGAACGTCATATACCCGGACCAAGCGATTGCGACAACGTTAGCGCTTAACTTGGTGGATAATCTGAGGCTACAGGGGTTTTGGGGCAGCTCTGAGCGCTTGGAAGCGATAAATGGCGACACTGTGCGCTACGGTGGTGACTTGCTTCGTGCAGTTGAACGCTTTCAGCAACAGCATGGTTTATCCATGGATGGCATTATCGGCCCAGCAACCGCGAAGTGGTTAAATTTGGACCCACAAGCACGGATTCGGTTATTGGCACTTAATGCAGAACGGTTGCGGTTGTGGCCTAACGATAATCCCAATCGAATTGTGGTGAACATTCCCGATTATCGCATGCATGTATGGCATGACGATCGAAATGTATTCGAAAGTAAAGTGGTCGTTGGTCGACAATCAAGGCGTACGCCGCTGTTTACGTCGCAACTTGATTCGGTAGTGCTGAACCCCAGCTGGAATGTGCCTCGTAGCATTGTGCAAAAAGATATCTTGCCCAAACTGGCGGATGACCAGCAGTATTTGTCTCGCAATCAGTATCGCATTTTGCCTAACTGGCAAAGCAACATCGCTATCGACCCGAGTACGATTAATTGGCAAACCGTGAACGACGACGGCTTCCCTTATCGATTGCAACAGGCACCGGGCCAAGGCAATGCATTAGGAAAGTACAAGTTTAACACTCCAAATAGAAACGCCATTTATTTACATGACACGCCGGCACAAAGCTTATTTAGTCGCTCGCGCCGCGCGTTTAGTTCTGGGTGTATTCGGGTGGAGCAGGCCGAGCAGTTGGCGGATTTGGTGCTGGATTTGTCCGGGAAACAGTTGGCTAACTACCAAGGGTATTTGGATAAAACACAAACTAAGTGGGTGTCGTTGCAAACGCGCCTTTCCGTACAAACCATTTACCAAACAGCATGGGTCACTGAAGACGGCAAGCTCGCGTTTCGCGATGATGTATATGCCTATGATAGTCATGCCGAACGACAAATCACCACTCAGGAGCCGAGCTACTTAACCCAGCAACGTGATATATCCTCATCACGGTCACAGTAGTCTCAATCACGATCACAAGAGTTGACAGTCATAGCCCCGCGCCATCAAGACAGAGAGCGCGGGGCTTTGTTTGTTCACCGCGACGCTTATTCACTGCAAGGTACTCACAGCGAGGTTTAGTCACAAGTAGAGGTTGGGGGAGTGGTTAGATGTGGCGCAATATAGCGTTGGTAGCGCTTGGGTTTTAAACGCTTGAGGTCGACTAAAACCAGTCCATCAATGCAGTCGGCGAAATCAGGATCAACACCAAAGTCTAAGAATTGTACGCCGCCAGGCTCACATAGCTCACTGTACTGCTTATAAAGCGTTGGGATCCCGACGCCAAGGTGATCGAGTAACATTTTTAGCTTTTTCAGATCGCGCGCATAGTCGTTGCCACAAAAGTGGTCGAGCAACTCACTTTGTTTACTTTCGGCGAGTTGATACGGTCGTTTCGATCGCGCACAGCGGTTGTCGCCACGAAAGTAGGTGCGATAAAAGAAGATCAGTAGCTCTTTAGCGGGTTGTGGCATCGCGTTGCTGATAGTGACAGGCCCGAATAAATAACGGTACTGTGGGCGATTAGCGAGTAGGGCGCCAATGCCTAACCATAAATAATCGAGGCTTCGTTTTCCCCAATATTTGGGCTGAACAAAACTACGGCCTAGCTCTAATCCTTGGTCAAGAAAAGGCTGCATCCCTTGTTCATAATCGAACAAGCTTGCGCTATAGATCCCTCCAAGCCCTTGATGAGCCAGAGTGGCTTGGGTATCACATAAGCGGTATGCACCGACGATATCGAGCTCAATCGGATCCCACAAGACCAAATGCCAATAGTATTGGTCGTATTTATCAAGATCACGCCGCTGTCCGGTGCCTTCCCCAACAGCGCGGAACGCGACCTCACGTAAACGACCTATTTCGCGCATCACCGGCGAATCGGCTTGATAGTCGAGTAAATAAATGAGTTTACCATCGGGTGTCTGTCCGAGTTGCTCGCCGAGTGCAATTGCATGCTTGAGCGCCAGTCGTGGCTCCGGTGAGGCAATCGCAGTTTCGGTGGGAAATAAGCCTTGCTTACGCTTGGCGATCCGGTAGAGGTGTTTACGAAAGAGTTTAACCCGTGTTTTTACCGGAAGGTTCGCGCTGGCACTGTAACTGTGGTGTGGGATCATTTCGCCCACGGTGAAGGCGATGGTGTTGTTCTCTTGTCGAAACATCTCTTCAACCAGTAACAAAGTCGACAAAGGTTTATAGACCATTGACGCACCATAAAAACGGGCAGAATTTCGCCCGTCGACATGAATCGGCAAAATAGGGGCGTTTGATTTACTCGCCATACGTAAGAAGCCAGAGTGCCAAACACCGTCTCGAATTCCTGTTGGTGCGACGCGCGAAACCTCACCGGCTGGAAAGATAATCAAAGCGCCATCACGCTCTAGCCACTGTGTGATTTGTTGTAGATTTTGTTTAGGCGTTCGGCCTCCCATATTGTTGACTGGCAACAGACAACTGTGAAGTGGGCCGACTTGCATGAGTAATTCATTGGCAATAACTTTAACGTCTGGACGCACTGAGCGTACGAGTTTAAGCAGCGCCAAGCCATCCAGTGATCCGATTGGATGATTGGCGATAATCACCACCCGTCCAGATTCCGGGATCCGCTCTTTTTCTCTATCGCTGACCCGATAGCTAAAGTTAAAATAATCCAGCACCTGTTCAACAAACTCGAATCCTTGTAGATGCGGGTAGCGTTCAGCAAACGCTTGAAACTCCTGCTCATGAAGTAAACGCTTTAACGTTTTACTGACGGGGCGCATGAGCCAACCGCGCTGTTCTAACCGGGGGTAATGCGACGATAATACTTTATCAATATCTAACATAAGCAGCCCTGCATACAATAAAGCGCACCTGAAAGGTATCCAGGTATCCTTATCTCAGCCTAGAGCGTGAAGGTGACATCTCCTTGGCAGCACAGTTGCAAACTGATGACAGCATGGCATAGTGAGGCCCGTATTTACGTCGTTATCGGCGGCTACCGCACTTATACAAAAGGAAGGCTAACTGTATGGCGTTGCATTATGAGATTGTGCCGGTCACGGCATTTCAACAAAACTGCTCGATTATTTGGTGCGATCAAACTCAAGACGCAGCGATCGTCGACCCAGGTGGTGACGTGGCTAAAATTCGCCAAGTGATTCATTCACTCAATGTCACCGTGACGAAAATCCTTCTTACTCACGGCCATTTAGATCATGTGGGTGGCACAGTAGAATTGGCTAACGCGCTTGATATTCCGGTGATTGGTCCGCACAAAGAAGATGCATTTTGGTTACAAGCCTTACCGGCGCAGGCACAAATGTTTGGTTTTGCCCACGCCGAGCCGTTCGAGCCGGATCAGTGGTTAGTGCAAGGTGATACGGTCACCGTCGGCAAGCATACTTTGTCGGTCTTATTTACCCCCGGGCATACGCCAGGACATATTGTCTTTGTGGATGAAGAAAGCCGTACCGCATGGGTAGGCGATGTGTTATTTAACGGTGGTATTGGCCGTACCGACTTTCCAAAAGGCGATCACGCGACCTTGATTGACGCCATCAAGAACACGCTGCTTCCGGTGGGAGATGATGTGACTTTTATTCCCGGCCACGGACCCACCTCAACGCTGGGCCATGAGCGTAAAACTAATCCTTTTCTTACCGGTGCTTTCTAACGCTTGTCAATAAACTGGCTTGTACTCAGAGTACGGGCCAGCTTGTTTGTTTAGAGCCTGTTTGTTTAGAGCTTGTTTGTTTAGAGCCTGTTTGTTTTGTTTAGAAGAGCCTATTTATCCCAAGACCATTATTGCGTACTGGCAGCAGCCAGATAGCGTCTTGTCACTCCGATAAAGTCTTCTAGGGGGCGATCGAGTAAGTCTTCGCTGATAAAAATGTCATAACCTAACAATTCGCGCATATATCGCATACGATTGGCCAACATCGCCATCAGACCTTTATAAAGCACACCATTGGCACCACGATATGGGGTGTCATCAAACATCATATCTTCCAATGGCTTACTGGGTTTGCTGCCCGCACGACGGTAAGCTGTAATCAGTAATGCCCGTTGAGTCATGATGATATGAGTCACCATTCTCAAGCTAATACCATCTAATAATGCATCATAGTGTTTGATTTTAATCCCCATCCAAGGCAGTGGCTCGCCAAGGCCTTGCGGATAGATTTGAGGGATCCCTATCGTGTCAATATGGCGCCATTTGAGTGCCCAACCGCCACGAAAGCTGTGATGCTGTATATGCATAAATGAGAGCGAAAACGACAGTTGTACGCGCTGCAGAAGTTTATGCATGGCATATAAAATTGCGCCGATAGCGATCAGGCCGATAATGCCTTGCCCAAGTGACAAGGAGGGTTGGATTAAAAAAAAGCATACCAATGCAAATGCGACAACCATTGCGATTAGCATGCTCCATCGCGCCGCTTCAAATTGGGGCGGGTAGATTTTTATTGTCTTGAGTGCATCCATAATCTTCCATTCCACGCCATAGATAAAGCGGCGAGTACAAGCGTTTAGCCACGATTTACCTTGTAAGTGTACGATGAAAGTGTCTGATTAGTTTGCCTAAAAAACACCGAATAGGTAAACATTTGTCGCTGAATGTCACGAACTTTGCACCGACTAAGGGACGCTTACCTACAAAAGTGAGCTGAAATTTGGTATAACACGCGCTTTGTTTTTCACCCGCTGCTTTCAGCGAGCCTGAACGTAGTGCGTCTGAGTAGGATGATTGAATGAAAATTTCTCACAAACGTAAAGTACAAGGTAAACTCAACAAGCGTGTTAAGGCATCGTCGCCAGCGCGTCAACGTCCCGTAAAAGCGAAACCCGCGGTAGCGGCTAAACCGGCGGTAGACTCTGCAGCAAAAGCGCCCGTTGTGGATACCGTTTCGTCATTCACCCCTAAGCAGCAGCAAGTACTAGACATCGTTAAAGCCAACCCTGAAGGGATCAACCCGAAAGGCATTGGTCTGGCTGCAGGACAAGAAGACAGTAAAGCCGCTTCTTGGGCGACAGGTGCGTTGAAAAAATTGACCGAAGAGGGCGCAGTCGAGCGTGTTCAAATGGCCGCCAACAAGGTGATTTACAAAGCATCTTGATCAGTGTTTGCTCATCCGCTTAAGTCGTATGATTTGTCTTTGTACTTAAGCGGGTGTTCGATAATACCGCCTATCAGTTACTTCATTTTACACATGCTAAGAAAATCGGTTTCTTTTCAACTATTTGTTTTCTTTGTGTTAAAAAAGCTTTTCGAAATAATCGTGTTACGTGTATAAAGCATGATCGAGTGCAAAATACTGTATAATCTTCCAGACATCTTTTTAAAACTGCTTATAGTGGGTGTATCCGCTTAGGTTTTAGTCTGGAGGTAAGCCATGGATGCGCTGTCAACCCAGCTGAAAATACCCACAGAGGTTGTTTTCGATTACACGCATTTTTTGTGTGAAAGCCAGCAGTCCAATTGGACTTTTTTCGATATTTTTCGAAGCTTGTTGCCCATGTTTAATACTGTGCTTGAGTATCAAGCGGGTGGCGATCAATCACCACTAACCGCTCAAGAGCGCCTACAGCAAGACGCCGCGCGTGTGATGTCAGTGCGTCATACCGATACATCCAATTTGGTTCAACTGGCCGGTTTGGCTCGTGCGCAAGGGATTAAAGAACTCACTGTATTAATGCCTTATGCATTAGAGTATCGGCAAATGGAGTCGATAAGCCAACAAGCAGGTGCACAGCTTGAATACAGTAATGAAAACCGCGAGTGGGTTAGATTTACTTTCATCTCTGACGCGGATACTTGCCTGCACTGAAGCGCGTACTAATGACGTTGTGCCAATGTTGGATCGACGCGTGCAATCCACTGCTGATTGTGTTCGTAACAGGTTAAACGTGTCAATGTGGGTGTAAACGCAATGATCGCGCATGACGTATCTGCGGCCATTGCGGCGTCAATCAGTGCTTCATCGTCAAACCCATGCCGACGATAAATCATTCTTACCTGATTGGTATTAATTCCCCAATGACTAAGCTGCTCGGCGTTCAATGAGCGGGGTGGATTAATGATCGTGATCCACTTTTGCTGTCGTGCTTTGAATGCTAACGCCTGTAACACTGACAGCCAATGGGCATTGATGGGTGTCTGTGCGTTCAACGCAGAGGAATAATAGCTTCCGTCACGCATCTGTACTGACGTTTGCGTCGTTGCTTGATTTGACTCATTAGACATCGCGTACATAAAGCACCTGTATATATGATCATTACTGTATGTATAAACAGTACTTGTTTGTGGACTGCCTCGCAAGTTACTCGTTGACTAATTTGTGATCAGGATCGTGAACAATTTCCACCCGTTTTTAAGCAATTGCTAATGAGATTGATTTAATAACTTGTTAAACTGGCCGCTTTTCATCTTCTCGGAGAAACCATGGAGCAAGAATTTTGGCATCAGCGTTGGGCTGAAAATCAAATAGGGTTTCATCGGGACAGTGTGCATCCAATGCTTATGCGTTATTGGTCAACACTTTGTCCAATGCCCGATGAGACAGTATTGGTGCCTTTGTGTGGCAAATCCATCGATTTAAACTGGCTTGCGGAAAAACACGAACATGTGATTGGTGTAGAACTGAGTGATATCGCGGTACGGGCCTTTTTTTCAGAAAACCTGTATACCCCGCAAGTTCACCGTGCGCCGTCGGGTCATACACATTATTGTTTCGATGAGTTGGATCTGATCAGTGGTGACTTTTTTACCGCACGTTTGAGCCCGACTTCGCTGATCTACGATCGTGCCGCTTTGGTGGCGATGCCACCGTCGATGCGGGATCAGTATGTGCATCGTGTGCGTGATCTTTTAGCGCCGGGAGGCCGCCTATTACTGATCACCTTGTTTTATCCGCAGGCCGATGATAATCCGCCGTTTTCCATCGATACGTCGATAGTGGAAGAGGCGTTTTCAGGGCTCGATATTAGGTTGTTAGAGACGCAAACCGAGCCAGAGGGTGACCGAGGAGAGCAAGTCTGGTTGATAAAAGCCAACGCTTCGTGCTCGGTTTGGTAGAGCCATGCTCGGATAGCGCCGCTTTGCGCTAGACGGTTTTGACTCGAGGTTGATTAGACTGTCGTGATTCCCAGTGGGTAATAAAAAAAACGGCTGCGATAATAATTCCTGCGCCTAGCCATAGCCGGCCAGGTGGAATCCAGCTGAATACTAGCCAACCAAAGAGGATGTTCAGCGGCAGTTTAGCGTGATCAAACGGCTGAACAAACGAGGCATCTGATACGGCATAGGCTTTGGCTATTGCCCACTGTGCGAGTGCGGTGAGCATTCCGGCACCGAACAACATCCACCATGCCATTGCAGATGACGGCAGTGTCCAGTCAGGCACGGCCAAGAGTAGATTAAATGGGGTGATCAACAAAAGGAGGTAAACGACCATCGTGGTCGGTGGATCGTAGGCTGATAACCGTTTCACCATTAATGAATAGGTCGCCCAAAAGAAAGCGGCGCCTATCGGCAGTAACGTTGCCCATGTAAAACCATTTGACCAAGGTTCTAGGATAATCATCGCGCCACAAAAACCCGCAAGTGTGGCCAAGCTACGTGCAATACCAACCCGTTCACGAAGAAATAGCCCTGATCCTATGGTTGCAAACAGCGGTGATGTCATTAGTAGGGCTATGCCTTGCCAAATGGGAACCGGATAAGCGAGCGCCCATAGCCAAAGTTGGATCCCAATAACAGAAATAAACACCCGCAAACAATGTTGCCCAAGGTGCTGGGTTTTTAAAGATTGACGAATCCCCAGTTGCTTTAACCAGGGGATCATGGCCACTAAGGCAATGGCATATTGAATAAAAGCAACGGTCGTCGAAGGCAAGCCCAACTTGAAGCTAACATATTGAGAAAGGCTGTTGACTAATGCGAAGCATAAGCCTGCCGTGAGCATCCAGGCCGCGCCTTGGAGGGGATGATGAACTTGTTTCATTACCGTGACAATCCGAAAAAAGACGTACGGATAGTAGCGCAAATTAGGCCTCAGAGCGATCAGAAATCCCCGCTGAGGCCAAACGCATCATGTGGTTAAGTTGAAAGGGTCGAATAGACGAAAGGAATATCAGGATCCATCGCGTCCAATGTGGCTTGGGTATCGGTCAGATGACTCACCGTACTGTTTGTCATCTCGGCTAGCGCCACCGCCCGAATGTCGTCCCAGTGATAGCCGGCCATATTGGTCGCAATGAGCGCCACTTGAAGCGGGGGTAAACTCGGGTTAAACGCTGCATTTTCGGCATACATCCCAGAGAAAAAAGCCCCATCAGATGTTTCAACGGCCACGCCGCTGTAGTTACCCGAATACGGTGCATGACTTCGGTTCGCTGCATCGGCGGCAGCTTTGAGTAGTGGGATATCAATATCGTCTGTGAATAACTGGTGTGGCGCGTCAGTTAATAAACGTGATTCCACTCCCAAATCGGCAGGACCAAAGGACTCTGGTAAATACGTATGTAACGGTTTGGGATCCGTTTTTGGTAGCTGAATGGTGAGTGATTCTGCACCGTTTAGCTCATTCATAAACTGACGGCAATGACCACATGGGCTGTAGTTGATCGTGATATCGGTTAAGCGAGTTGCCCCTTTGGTCCACGCATGGGCAATCGCGCATTGCTCGGCGTGAATGGTTTGGCCTAGTTGCACCCCTGTGAACTCAATATTGGCTCCCAAGTATAGGGTGCCATCTTCGCCACGAACGATGGCGCCAACGTTAAACGTTGATATCGGAGTCACCGCATAAGCCGCCGCTATTGGCAATAGAGTAAGACGCAATGCGGCGCCAGATAGGCCACTTTCGGCTTCCATTTGCGCCACTTGCTCTGGTGAAAATGTCGCACCAAAGTGTGTGTCAGTTATCCAATCAGAGACAACGCGTTGTAATGCGTCGGGCAATTGTGTCAGTGCATCGGTTAGTGCAGTTCGCATAGCATCACTTCTTAGTCATTAACGGAGGCTCAGTGTAGGGAAGCACCTCTGATAATTATGTGATTAGAGTCACGCATAATATGCAAGACCGATTTCGTTGCTGAAAGTTAGAGTGACATCAATATTTTTATGCTTAAAATGCAGTCGCTATGAACGCTATGAACGCTATGAACGCTTTGATAGGCGGTGGTGGCAGGGATTATTCAGGTTGCCAGTCCACGTAAGGGCGATGAACTTTTCGATAAGCTTTCTCCAATTGCCCACTGTTGCGAAGGCGAGTAATCAATGTCGTTAGGTAAGCATCAATTGGCTTTCCTTGCTCGCCTTTGGGAATCACAAATACATCTTGTAAGTCGGCAAAGTGCGCACGATGAATATGTGTTAATCCCAATTGTTTAAGTATCATGTCGGCCTCTTCCTGAGCCCAAACAAAGCCATCAATACGACCTGCTGCCAGCCGAAGCAATGACTGTTTGATACCATGAGAGCGTGCAACGTTAAACGGCATGTAATAAGGCACGGCTTCTATGTTATAGCGTTCCGGTTCGGCCCAAAGCTCATCGACAGGTAACGGATTATTCTTATTTGTGTATAAAACATGGGTAACATCACCAAATGATTCGCGACTAAACGCAAACGGTAGATCGGTAACAGTACTCGGAGGGCGAACGGCAGGTAACATCATATCTGCACGGCCTTGTACGATGCCATTAATCGCACGATGAATGGGAAATACCTCGATCTCAATGTGAGTATTCGGGTCTTGGTCATCAAGAAAGTGAACAAAATCGACGAAAGGGCCTGATTGGTCAAGGTTGATCAGGCCTGGAAGCTCTCCCATATATAGCTTGATGACGTGGTTGGACTCGCTTCTAGCAACAGCCGATAAACTAATAAATATAGATATCATGGCGGCAATAACAATTGATCTGGCGAGCATGAACCTTCCTTACTGACTCGAATAGGCACGTGACTTAGCTTGTGTATTTCAGCGCCCAAAAAACATCAAAGCTGTGCACTAGGTGAGTAACGCAGTAATGCCAATAATGAGGCTTGCGGTCGCAATCAACACAATAAGCGGTTTTGTAATGCTAAAAGAGGGATCCCCTAATGCCGGTGATTGCGTTGCCGGAGGTGGGGTGAGATCAGGTTGATTTTCCGCCGGTGTGGTTGGCCGTTGCGCAAAGGTTTGTTGGGGTAAAGCAACACGAAAACCAAACTCGCCAACCACGTCAAAGGGCAAGCACTTTTTACCGTTGCGGTAAGACTTAGCCATGAGCGAAGTGACCACACTTTGGTGTTGTGCAAAAGAACTGTCGGGTAATGCGACTTGTTTAAACAAGGTGCGACTTGACAACACCTCGCCTGCGTAATAACAAAGCATTTCGAGCATTCGTGATTCTTCATACGACAAAACCGTGATTGCCTGATCCGTCCAATACAGTGTGCGGCTCTCTGGCTCAAAATCTACTTCAGGAAAACGGTAACAGCGTGTATTTACTTTTGTTGTCATCATCAAGCCCACTCCAAACGACAGCTTTTATAAAAGTGTGGACTCAAATCACAGAACTGCAACTCGTTAGCATGTCTTTTTTGGGTCTAGTTATGCAGGCATGATGTTGAATTTTCTGATTTTATAAGGAATAACAATAGATTAAAAAAAGCACAACCGCTATGGCGCCATAACGGTTGTTGAACCTATCGAAAAACACGACATCGTATATCGAGGCTAACCGACTAATGATTCGACGTAATGGTAAACCGCTTTTAAGATACGGACCTTGTGCTCATCCGCCTGATGATGATCCGCCAGTTGCTGTAGGTTGTCCATGTACGTGGGAAGGTGTGTTTCAAAATAATCGCGGCGGTGCATAAACCATTTTTTTTGTTCATCGTCAGTAAGTGTCCACGGATAGTTGCGGGCACGATAACGAAACAACAGAGGTTTGATGCGCCAATCGTCGACACTCAAGTCAATCCCGGCAAGGTTTTCTGGATCTTGCGCGCGGATAATGTCCATCGCGCTGCGATCACTTTTTGAAAAAAAGCCAGCATACAGTGCGTTATCAACATCTTGATTGTCAAAGGGCTTGGATTGCGCGAAGACAGCCACCAGCTTCTCTCGGATTTCGGGCGCCGCCTTTAGTGCTTTAAGATGTTGAAGACATGCTTCTCTATCCACGCCAAGACGCGCGGCATCGTCAGGACGAAGTACTTTGGCATCGGCTAAGACCGGGCATTTATTGATATGGATAAGCTTTAATGGTGCCGGCAATTGGTCGTCACTCAATGCTTGACGAGGAGTATATAAACGCTCACGGAGGGCATCGGCATCAAGCGCGAATAAAGGTGAAGGATCGCGGGCAAGATCAACGGTGATCACGGCATTGGGGTTGTCAGGATGCCATGCCACTGGCACAACCCAACTGGTGTTGCCTCGCTCGGTGCCAAACATACCTGAGACATGTACCAGTGGTGTCATGTTGACCACGTCAATCAGGTGCTTAATTTTATTCTTATGGCGGTGAGTGAGAAGGTAATCAAACAACCGGGGTTGCGCGGCTTTCACTTTTTTCGCTAACTCAATGGTCGCGTGCACATCCGCCATGGCGTCATGCGCATCACTGTGTTCAATGCCATTGGCGACGGACAAGTTTTCTAACTTAAAACTGGGCTTACCGTTTTCGTCATGTGGCCATTCAATCCCTTCCGGCCGCAACGCATAACAAGCGCGCATCACATCGAGTAAATCCCAGCGCGAGTTTCCGTTTTGCCAGCTCCACCCATATGGGTCAAAAAAGTTACGATATAAGGTATAACGTGTCACTTCGTCATCAAACCGAACATTGTTATAGCCAATTACACAGGTGTTCGGTTGGGACAGAGCCGCATGGATTTGGGCAATAAACTCGGGTTCGGGCAGCCCTTTTTTCAGTGCGAGTTGCGGGGTAATGCCTGTGACCAAACAAGCTTCTGGGGCCGGCAAGTAATCATTGGGGGGCTGACAAAATAGCACCAGAGGCTCGCCAATAATATTAAAATCACTGTCGGTGCGAACGCCAGCAAATTGGCAAGGCCTGTCTTTACCCGGATGGGTACCGAACGTCTCAAAGTCGTAAATAAAAAAGGTTGGCTGGTCCGCGTCTGTCACAATCGAATCCAATTTGATCAAACAAAAGAAAGCAGAGTCAATACCCTGCGATAAGTGCTCATGGTAACACTGGCAGGACGTATCACCAATCCTGTCGGTGATAAGATCAAATGCATCAAAGCCTGCAACGAGGCAGGCTCTGATCAATCATTTACAAACAAAGACGCATTAAGAGGTAAGGCGCTTCAGTGTTTGCTTCGCCTCGTCGATGGCTTTTGTCGCGCTTTCTTCGCCCATAGCGAGGCCTTCTGCATAGACAAACTCAACATCTGTGATCCCAATAAAGCCAAGCACCGTTTGCATATATCCGGTGACATGATCCGTGTCTCCTCCTTTATGCATCCCCCCTCGTGTGGTGACCACAATGGCGCGCTTACCGGTTAGCAGGCCTTCAGGCCCGTTTTCGGTATAGCGGAACGTTACCCCTGCACGGGCAACCAGATCAATCCATGCTTTTAACTGCACGGGGATGGTAAAGTTATACATAGGTGCCGCGATCACTAGGGTATCGCTTTGTTGTATTTCTTCAATCAGTTGGTCCGATGCTTGTTGCACCTGTTGTTGCGGCTCGGTGAGCTCGTCTGCGCCACGCAAACCACCGACGTTATTTCCTGTTAGCGTAGGCAAAGGAGTCGCCGCCAGATCGCGCTCAATCAGCGTCTCTGGAGACAGGGAATCCACTACACTGTCAATGACTGCGTTTGAGCTAGAGTAGGGGCCGAGAATGCTTGATTTTAAGACCAGCGCTTTCATATATTTCTCCTTAAAATGGGTTGGCGTGATTCAGCACACGTTAGAGTGTAGAGAAACGACACGGTAAAACCAGCGTATAAATTCGTTAAACTTGTTCAAAATTTTTGTTGGGCCCGGTTATTTCTCACGGTAGCGTTGCGCTGAGTGAATAGGGGCGTATGATGTCGCCCGATAGTCGTCCAGAATGTAAAAATAATGTTATAATGCTCGTTGTGTTGATAAAAAACGAAGATCAAGAACGGCAAAGCGCCCGATCAAATCACAAGTCGGTCACTTGTGGGACACAACGGGATTTGAGGAAATGTGCGTGAAAAACTTATTTATGTTAGACGTGGACGGTACGCTGGTAGACAGCTGCCAAATGGACCACGAGTGTTTCAGCCAGGCGATTGATGAAGTCACAGGTTTAGCGGTTCCAGATAATTGGGGAAGCTACACCAATGTGACCGATGCGGGGATCATCGAAGAGTTAATCGACACCCATGGACTCAACCATGACAAGATCAGGCTGTTTAGAGAGATCAAACAGGTGTTTAGGCAAAAATTGGCGGTTAGGATTGCAGAGAAAGGCTTAGCGCCAATTCCCGGCGCGGTGGAATTTGTAGAACACATGCGCCATGTGCCCTCGGTTGAATTAGCCATTGCCACCGGCGGGTGGGAAGAAACCGCACGGATGAAGTTAAAAGCGGCAGGTTTTAATATCGACGGCATTGTATTTTCATCTTGCTCCGATGCCATGAGCCGGAGTGAAGTCATGGCGTTGGCGGCATTTCGAGCCAAACAAGATTACGGTGTGTATTTTGATCGTCGAATCTATTTCGGTGATGGTGTACGGGATAAGCAAGCCACGCAATCACTGAACTATGAATTCGTCGCGGTGGGTGACAAGGTAGAGCACGAGGTGCGGGTGAATCACTTTATCAATCCTCAAGCAATTCTTGGTAAGTTAGGGATTGAGGAAGCTGAGCGTCAATACGCTTAATCCCTCTCGCCCCACATATGCACAACAAGCCGGTTCAGTCTATGAACCGGCTTTTTTGTACAAAGTAACTGTCACGCGATCATGATGATTGTGAACAGGGTTGCGCTATCTCGCTGGCCTGGTCACTGTCTTGTGACGAAAAATACGCTTGGGTCTCTTCAATCACGACTTTACGCAGCAGTAACAAACCGATGAGGTTGGGGACCGCCATTAAGCCATTAACAATATCGGCAAGAATCCAGATCGTATTCAGTTGAATAAAGGCACCGGATGCGATCAAGCCGATAAAGAATAGTTTATAGATATAAATCGCTTTTTTGCCAAACAAGTACGCGACGCAGCGCTCGCCATAGTAGTGCCAGCCTAAAATCGTCGTGAAGGCGAAAAAGAGTAGGCCGATATTTACTAACATAGGGCCAATGCTGCTCTCCATGCCCACGGCAAAGGCATGCGATGTCATTGCTGCTCCCGCTAATTCGCCTGACCATGATTGCGTTAAAATTAACGTTAACCCTGTCATGGTACAAATCACCAAGGTATCGATAAAGGTGCCTGTCATTGATACCAACCCTTGCTCAACGCACGAGTCGGTTTTAGCGGCCGCCGCGGCAATGGGGGCACTCCCTAGGCCAGACTCGTTAGAGAACACACCACGAGCAATCCCTGATTGAATGGCGAGCATCATACCTGCCCCAGCAAAGCCGCCGGTGGCTGCCATGCCGTTAAACGCGGACTCAAACACCAGGCCAACCGCATGGGGTAATTGGGATATATTGGCGCCGAGTACCCACAAGCAGGCAGCGACGTATAATACGGCCATCACAGGAACGATTTTGGCGGCGACGGCCGAGATAGATTTCACGCCCCCGATAGTCACTAACGCCACTAGCACCGTAAGGATAGCAGCGACGGCAACGGTGGGAATATTAAACAAATGGGTCGCGGCGCTACTAATGGCGTTCACCTGTGGGAAAGTGCCAATACCAAAACAAGCCACGCCGATGCCGAATAGGGCAAATAATTTGGCTAATATCGGCTTGCCGGCGCCTTTGGATAGGTACATCATCGGCCCGCCAAGCATATTACCTTTATGATCGGTTTCGCGGTATTTCACCGCCAGTAAACACTCAGCGTATTTGGTCGCCATCCCTAAAAAAGCGGCTAACCACATCCAAAATAGTGCGCCTGGGCCCCCTAACGAAATTGCTGTGGCAACCCCGATAATATTACCGGTACCAATGGTGGCAGATAATGCGGTACATAGCGCGGCAAAACCAGAGACATCGCCTTGGCTGGTGGCATCAGAAGGTTTAAATATTTGCTTGAGCGCAAAGGGCAAACGGCGGAATTGGAGCAAGCCCAAGCGAACGGTAAAAAAGAGCCCGGTACCGGTTAATAACAATAAAAGCGGTGGGCCCCAAATCCAGTCGTCAATGGTGGCGAGAAGCGCGGGTATATCGGGTAGTTGTGAAAAAAATGGCATTAATCCCCCTTTAAACATCAAAGGAGAAGATAGACCACACTAATATTAACAAAAGTGCTACATATTGGGGTGGGTATCTCCTCTGTCCTTTTGCCTGAGAGTTTCACTTGAAAACAAGCTTGCTCCTTCGGCGCCCGAATTAACGGGTCTCTCCAGAGTTTCCTCCAACAGCAGTCCATACAATTAAGTGCCTGAAAGATTTACTTCTTCGGCGGATGGCATTTGCCATCTCTCTCCTGCTGTCTTCATAGGAACGTCGTTATGACGGAAAGTATGATAGATCACAGAAATATGAATGCAATGCAAAATTAAGTGAACAGGGCATTGTTCTTCTGAAAAGGTAAAAAATATCGCTTTATAGAAGGTTCTACTAGCTATAGATGCCGCGTGATATGTGTCAGTTGCCTAAGTGTGTCTTGCACTGATTAACGCCCGTTTTTAAACGAGATGGCTCAATGTTATAAGACATTGGCCTATATTATTATTACCATTAATCGGTAACCACTGACTCAACGAGCCCTAGCATGACCACTTGGAACGAACTTTTAGGCGTGAATGCCCGCGAAACGGCCGCGCAGGTTAAACAACGCTATAAGCGACTTTCTAGCCGTGTGCATCCGGATAAAGGTGGCAGCACTGGGTTGATGCAGCTGGTCAGTGAAGCATACCAGGCCGTTAAATTAGGGAAGGGCGACGATAGCGCTTTAGGGCAAACGCAAAACGAGGGAAGTCAGGCGGCGTTACGCAGCCAGGTTGCACGCCTGCAAAAAGAGTTAGCGGTGTTGCAGCAAGAAAACCGCACTCTCAAATCTCGTCAGGCCGGCCAACAAATTCCGGCACACCTCACGGCTAAAATTGCCAAACTTGAGTTTGATAATCGTCAGTGGCGAGAGCAGTACCAAAAACTTGAGCGTCAGCACCAATCATTAGACGGACAACATGCGCGCCTGACACGTGAGCACGACAAAGAAAAAAAAGAGGCCACACAACGCAACCGCGAGCTTAAAGACGCGTTAACGCGCGTGGAACAGCTAGAAACGGAGCTGACGCATAAAGCCACTCCAGTCACTTTAAAACCGGCCAAACCTGGGCTGGCTTGGCGTTGGGTATTGGCCTCATGGTGCGCCATTGCGCTGGTAATGGTGCCTATTGGGCAATGGCAACGGTGGCTTGCTCCACTTATCGGTGACAGCCAGCCTGATACCGCGCAACGTGTACGTATCATTAATCCCAAGCCACCAGCCTCTGAGCCGGTTGATACTGTTGCCGCCACTCAGTCGCCCGCAGCACCGCCACCGAGTTTACCGGCCGCACCGATGATTGAACTCAACCCGACGGCAGAAAAATGGCATATCAATCAATATACTGATATCGCCCAGCCGTATCTCGCGCTGCGTAGTCAACAAGGCTCATACATCGTGGCAAATTGCGTGGGCGATTTTTACATCTATTTGAACCGCAGTTATCAACCGTTGCGCGTGCCACCTAATCTCGATTACGTCGCACAGCGGCAGCATTTTCATGTGTATGCGATTCCTTATGGCCAAGGGGCATCTATCGATAGTTGGCAATTAGCACGTAAGGTACAAATATTCGATGACACCTTTGTGAGTGCTGATCTGACCCCGAAGTTAAGGGCGTTTGAACAATCGTGCCGACAAACATCGGATCTTACTGCGGTGAACCGTGAGTAGGCAGCGTTACCGCGAGTGTTCTCGGTTAAAGATGGCAACCGTCAGATAGAAGGAATTTCAACTCAGTATCGCCTGAATGTATTACACTGATCAGTAAGCAATAACACTTATTTGAGGCCAGTCACTATGCTCGATCAAGCGATGTTCGCGCACCAATTTGAGCCACCGCGGCAAGACAGTGCAAGCGGCGTATTTCGGCGCCACAAGATAGCGGTGTCGCATTCGGTATCGCTCGAAGCGTGTGTGTCAGGGATAGGCATTCCGGCTTGGTCGGAAACGCGCACAGCCGCAAGCCAAGATGCGGGCGTGGTGAAAACGATGATGGCGCAGGGTGCCAGTGTGATCGGCCAGGTGCAAATCGATCCGCTCGGCTTTAGTATCACCGGATTTAATCCTTTTTACGCCGAACTTCGCAACCCCCACTATCGTCAATACCGTGTGGGTGGTGCCAATGCCGGTATCGCAGTCGCAGTGGCGAAAAAACTGGCGGATCTGGGTTTAGGCAATGATGCGTTCGGGGGCGTGCGGATCCCCGCCGCGCATTGCGGCCTTTATGGCTATCGGCCCACGCCTGGTTTGGTCGATACTACCGGGATAATCGCCATGGCTGATACCTTTGATAATATTGGCGTGTGCAGTGCGAGTCTCGGACATTTAAGCCAGTTTCAAGAGCTGGTGGCAAAGCCCTCAACCGCGGTCACCAATATTCAAGGCGTGGTCATTGCTGAGCCAATTTTTGCCTTGTTTTACTCGGATGAAGCAATGAAGCAGGTCTATCAACACCTCGAACAGCTTCACCTTCCCCAAGAAACCACCTTAGCGATGAATAAATTAGTGCTTACTCGGGTAGAGAAAACCCAAGTTGCGATTGCCAGTCAAGAATTTTTACTGATGTATCAAGCTTGGCTAGACAGCGCCGAACTTGACTTACCTACCTCAACCCAAAGCTACCTTGAACGGCTGCGGGAAGTGGATTACAAAGCCCATTATCAGGCCAAGAAAACGCGCAAGCAGCTACGCGATACCATTACCGCCATGTGGCCGAGTGATAAGGTATTGATTATTCCCTCAACACCAGGCGCGATTTTGCCCCGTGATGCAGACCAACCCGCCAGTGATACCTTTAATCTCGCCCAGCGCCGCCTTATGGCGTTAGCCGATGTTTGTGGATTACCACAACTAACAATGCCTTTATTCACTCACGATAACGTGCCCTATGGGATAACGTTACTTGCTCATCCCTATAAAGATAAGTTGTTGATGGAAGTTGCGCGTCGATGGTTAAACTAAAGGATGGATTGCTTCCTTATCCTCAGCTTCGTCAAGAAATTTCTATAAAAAACCTTTTTACATCGGTAAATGCATGATTTATATGTTTTAAATAAGTTTTATGTTGTGCATTTACTATCAACAGAAACTGTGGATAACTGGTTGGATTAGTCGGTGTTTAACTTTTTAACTATTTGATATTTAATAGGTTAACTTAGTGCTTTATGAGTTTTGGCACGCAGGCCTCGTGGTATAAGAAAGTGACAAATTGGCTGTCACCTTCCCGTAACGTTTCGGAGACGCCCAATTAACGCATCCACGTTATTCACAAAACACGATCTATCGCTAAACCTATCACTTTTTGGCGGATTTTATTTTGTATTGCGTCTTGCAATGGCTACGTAAGACGTGCTCTGACCGTAGGGCCTGATGCTTGGTTCTACGCCCGCGCGTCCGCTCACGCCATACCTTAAAGCTGCGTGGTTTTAACTCGCGCCGCATCAAAGCGATGACGTCATCCTGACGCAAGCCATACAGCGTCTCAATCGCCTCAAAGGGGGTTCTATCTTCCCACGCCATTTCAATGATCCGGTCAATGTCTCCCGGTTGCTCGTTCAATGCCATATCGGTCTCCTTGCGCTAATGGCAAACAGTACGCGTAGAGCATGAAAGACCGATCAGCGTGAGCCCTCAGACTGAGCAATGCTTTTACCCTTGTTTTTGGGATATTTAGAAATAAATAGCGAATACAGTCAGTTACGACTGGGCGTTTTTAATAAGGGTAAAAAACGATTTTTATCCTAACGGCCTGTTGTCACAGGCTATTATTTCGTTATTCTATAGTTCACTGCCGCACAGGCAGCTTAGAAATTTCAAGTTCTGATAGGCGCGTCCGTACTCGTTGTTCACTGCCGCACAGGCAGCTTAGAAATATCCGACAAGCTCGAATTTGATTATAACAACGTTCACTGCCGCACAGGCAGCTTAGAAACAGAGGTGGCACCAATAAGGGCTTGTGCTTCGGTTCACTGCCGCACAGGCAGCTTAGAAAGATATAGAGAAGTCCATTAATGAGCGGCTAACGTTCACTGCCGCACAGGCAGCTTAGAAACACCCAAAAAAGAAAAGAACAAGAACAAGTTGGTTCACTGCCGCACAGGCAGCTTAGAAAAGATTAACGACCTGGCCGTCTGCCACGATCGAGGTTAATCGTTGGCCTCAATGTCGGATGGCGCGCGGCGTAAATCACACCAAGTTTGTACGATCGAGTTGGCGCTTATGCCGACCTACGCGAACTTTAACGTCGGTGATGTTATTGGCGTACATTGGTTATCGGAATAGCCAGTTTTGGCCCGATGATACCATTGGCGTAGGTGACACAAGCCCCGGCACGGTGTTGATATGTGCAAATTGCCAACGGGCGCCTGTCACGATCAGGGGTTAATCGTTGGCTCCGATGTCGGAGGCGCCAGTTGCACTGCGCGCGGCGCAAATCGTACCAAGTTTGCACGATTGAGTTGGCGCTTATGCCGACCTACGCACAGGCAGTTTAGACACTGAAAATAATTGTTTTTTTGATGTCAGTTCATTGTTAGTGTGTCGTGGCATCGAGGGAGTAGGGGATGGTTCAAGATCAATAAAAGCGTATGACTAGCAATGACCATACACGTCAATTTGACGCATGTTTATAGCCAAAGTTAAGCTTGCAGTTGCATGCTTTTGCATAGCTAAGCAGGGTTTTAAGGGTTGGATTACCTTTCCCTTTTTCAAGTCGAGAAATATTGCCTTCTTTCGTCCCCATACGTACTGCAACCTGCTGTTGAGTTAGCCCGGCCTGCTTACGCATGCTGAGTAACATATCGATCAATTCAAACTCAGGCGCCAATTCATCGTATGCTTGTTTCACGTCTGGGTTTTGTAGTGCTTTCGCTTTTAATGCTTGTAAGCTATTCACTTTTCACCTCTTTCATACGCCTTGTTGCCAATGCTAAGTCTTTCATTGGTGTCTTTTGACTTTTCTTCACAAATGCATGAAGGATATAGATGTTGGGGCCGTCTAAATAGCAGAATAGACTTCGTCCGATCCCTTCTTTTGCTTTGGCGCGAACTTCAAACAGGCCGTTACCTATTGATTTTGTGTGAGGAGGCCCCAAGTTTGCGCCATGTTTTTCTATTAGTTCAAGCAGCTTGAGCATTCGCGCTTGGATCTTAGGAGGCATGTTGAGAATACTCTCCTCCACGCCTTGGTAAAAAACGATGCTCCAGTTCATCTTTTACTTATTGTTATCATATATGATAAGTTTCTGTGGGTCAAAATCCACTCATCATACCGAGTAATCTTGGGCGATTAGTGTTATCTGATTCGCATAACAATCACACAGACAGCAGACTGCGATCTTTCTTGTTCACTGCCGCATAGGCAGCGTCGATGACACAAGCCCCAGCACGGTGTTGGATAGGTGCACATTGCCAACGGGGGCCTGTCACGATCGAGCTGGCGCTTATGCCGAGTTACGTATAGGCGGCATAGAAAGGGAAAGTGATCTCGTTGGGTTTCGGATTTTCATTCACTGTCACTAACGTCGATTTGGCGGTTCACCAATGATCTTTAAATCCGCTTTTCTGCGCTTTTTCATCGTCGCGTAGAAATTCTCGTGCGAGCTAATATTAAGCAGGTAGAGCTCGAGTTTGTTTTCAACCCAAGCGTAGCCAAGCAACACCTCTTGCCTGTCGAGCTTGAACTTGTGCACCCAAAGATAAGAGAGATCGCCTTTTTTCTGGGTGCCGAGCGTGGGCTCTTCAATGATTCTATCTATCTGGTCCTCGACCACTTCACATTGCGCGTCGGACAGCTTGTTCATCTGCTTTTCAAAAACACGAGAGACGAAAACATCAATCTGATTGTCGTGGGGTCCGTCGCTCATAACGTTTTACCTTACCAAGTTTGACTTCTTCAGATGCAATCAGGGCTTCTTGCACAAAGCTATAGGGTAAATCAGGGTTCTCAGTCATGATTTTCCCAATTTTTGCCCAATACTCAATTTGCTTGGGCACAGAGCGCATTTCAGCTTCTGCATGCACTTTTACATCTGACACAAACTCATCATCTAACCGTACACTGGTTGGCATGATTCATTACCTCGCTTATATGTCTGTACAATTCATTATGCGACAAAATGTCGCGCCTTGCAATTTGTTTAAGGCTGCGTGCCTGGCGTAATGCGCCAGTTGCACTGCGCCAGTTGCACTGCGCACGGCTTATATCGTGATAATTCTTGATCATGGGCAGGGGTGTATGCGGCCGGGGTGTTACCGACCGCATAAGCTATACCAGCGAGCCTAGTTCAGCGCGTTGATGATGACGATTTCTCGTTCAAGGTTTTCTTTCTCTGTGCCTGTTGCCGTAGCGAGTTTTGCTTCACGAACGGCCAGTGCTTCGGCTTTTTCTTCTTTGGTGTTAAAACGTAAGCCTTTTACGTTGATCGCAGCAACGTTGGTATAACGCCCGTCGTCGCTACTTGGTACATCAATTTGCTTGCTGTTGACCAAATCTTTAATGATATTGCGTGTGTTAGTGTCAATATCTAGACCTTTTAACTGCCATCGAGCCATAGGTTTGCCGGTATAAACGCCACCTTTTTCCTCTGTTAGATAGCGAATAGTCATATTTCTGATGGTACCTTCTTCTTCACCATAAGCTTGTTCTGAGTCGAACAGCACCGGAAAATCTTTTCCTTCTAACGCGCCACCTGCTTTGGTCAGGTGCCCCATTCGATAACTATTCATCCCGAGGTTTATCTCGGTTGTATCGGTAATTGGCTGTCCATCAGCAAAGGCTAAATCTGTTATGCGTTTTCCTGCCGGTTGAGTAAGATCAATGGTATAGGTGACTCCCGCAAAAAAGTCATTGGTTGAGTATTTCGATGCGCGACGTTCAGGGTTAAAGCTATAGGTGACATCACCCGATTTGACTGAGTTGAAATAGTCAGCGGACCATTCCATATATTTGCGTAGATCTGCCCCGGTCATTTGATAGACAGTAATTTCGCCGCCAGCATATTGATAGTTATAGGCGATATCTTTTGCTTTAATCGGACCGACGTTTAGCTCGGCATTGTCATTATCAATTTGCAGAGCAATCACGTTGGCTTTTGGTGCATAGAAAAAACTGGCTTCTTGGAACAGTGCACTAATGCCAGTATCTTGAATGTGAACTTGCGGGATCCCTCGGATCTCATTCTGGGGGACCAAATCCACCCCTCTTAATTCCGCGACTTCGCGGTTTGCCATTGCACGAAGGCGTTGGTGGTAAGGCTGGTACAAGGTTTCCATTTCTGGATCTGACGCTGTGCCTTTAATTTTATAAGTAAAACTATCTTTGTTAACCAATGTGTATTGACCGTTTTTTTCCTCAAACGAGAGATCAATACGAGATAGAGCACGACCGTATTTATCCGGCTCAGTCACGATCACACCATTAACAACTGCTTTATCAATGCGAGTATGCATATGGCCGGCGACAATCGCATCAAGTTCTGGATTGGCATTGGCAATATCTGTGACCCCGGTATTCGCAATGTCGTTTTCATTATCCAGGCCCATGTGGGCGACTAAGATAAGAGCGTCGACATCATTTTTGAGTGTCTCGACCACTTTTTTAACTTCCAGTGAAGGGTTGGTAAAGGTCACGCCTTCGAGTCGCCCGGTGCCTTCGGCAAAGACTTGTGTCATCGGTGTATCCATACCAATTACACCCACTTTGATGCCATTTCGCTCGATGATGGTATGAGCGGGTAAAAAAGGGTTGCCGTCAGGTCGTTTAATATTGCCGCCGAGTGATTGTCCCTCAAATTGATCGAGCGAGCGCTGCAAAACATCCAAGCCAAAATCAAACTCATGGTTACCCATGACCCATACATCATAATCCATTTGGTTAAAACCAAGCATCATTGGACTTGTCGCTTCATCCTTAAACGTCTCGACAAAGTTGCCTTGAATGGTGTCACCCGCATCGACCATGATGACGTTTTTGTTGGTGCTACGAATATCCGCTACCTTGGTCGCGATCTGGCTCAAACTGCCACGCATATTGAGTTTGTCTGCCGCGTAATCCCATGGCATGAAATGGCCATGTAAATCTGATGTGCCAAGGATAGTGACATTATGCATATCCCCATCAGCGGCAAGAGTGGAGAACGAGAGTGAGAGCATGATCAGACTAGCGAGTGCGTTTTTTTTCATCAGAGAGTACCTGTTTAAAAAGTTAGGCGAACCTTAAGGGAAATGAGCACTACATAGAGTGACTGGCGTCATTCTTTTGGATTGTTAATATCAGTGGGTTACATTTTTATGAGATGTTGCACGCTTTCAACAATATCAGGGATAGAACAATGCCTGTGACAACGAAGATCATGCTTTAATTTTATATTAATCAGATGCTTGAGGTTTTTTTGTCTTTTTCTTTTATTTTTCAAAGTCGATGAAATGATTCTGTCCTACGCTGAAATTGAACAATTTTAAGTAGATATAAATGTGATAGAGGTGGTAGGAGTGGGTATGAACATCAATAACACCATGAAATTAGTATTTTTTATTATTGGTGCAGGTATTGTGGTGAGTTTTTTTACGATCATTCAGCTTAATGGCTTGATGAATAAAGTCGATGAAATGGCCCAGATCCGATACGAGTCTTATCAAACGGCCGATGAATTAAGACAAAGCTCTGATGACTTAACGCGTCTGGGCAGAACTTACACAGTTACCGGCAATGAAAAGTACGAAAAGATGTACATGGATATTCTAGCCATTCGTAACGGTGAGAAACCTCGGCCTGTTAACTATCATACGATCTACTGGGACTTAGTGTTAGAACATGGTCAAAAACCTAAACCAGATGGCCAAGCTATTTCGTTAAATCAACGGATGAGAGATTTAGGCTTTACCGAGAAAGAGTTTGATTTACTCAAAAAGGCTCAGGCCAATTCTGATGGGCTGGTGAATATGGAAGTCAAAGCCATGAACGCGGTTAAAGGACTATATCCGGACAGCAGCGGTAATTATACTGTTCGAGGAGAGCCCGACAAACAAATGGCGATTGAGCTATTGCATAGCTCGCAGTATCACCAAGAAAAAGCAAAAATCATGAAACCCATCGAAAGCTTTTTTATTGCGTTGGAACAGCGAACGGATACACAGTTTAACGAGGCAGCATCTAGTGTCAAAAAAACGGTGCTCATCGGCAATATCTCGTTAGCAGTGGTGATCGTAATTGCGATTTTGGGATACATCATCACGAAACGAACGGTTGTTAATCCAATCGATAGGATGGCATCCACGCTAAAAAAAGTAGATGATAATTCAGATCTTACGTTGCGAGTCGACGATAGTAAAAAGAATGAAATTGGAACCATTGGTAATACTGTTAATAAAGTTATCGGAAGTTACTCATCGACGATTAATAAAATTAATGACGTTAATCATATGATCGCTCAGATTACGGATAGTCTGGTCGATATTACCAGTAAAAATGCCAAAATATCTAACCAGCAAAACCAAGAGCTCGAGATGGGTGCCACGGCCATGGAAGAAATGACCTCCGCCCTTGCCACGGTGGCGGAGAACACCTCCATGGCAGAAAAGTACGCAGGTAGTACTGAGAAAGAAACCACCACCAGTAAAGATGTGTTCGATAAAACCATGGTCGAGTTTGGCAGTTTAGAAACTGAATTCAAAAAGACATCAGAGGTGATCCAAGAGCTTGCCGATGAATCCACTAATGTAGGTAATGTACTTGATGTGATTAAAGGCATTGCAGAGCAAACCAACCTCTTAGCGCTAAACGCAGCCATCGAAGCGGCGCGTGCAGGCGATCAAGGTCGTGGGTTTGCGGTTGTGGCCGACGAGGTGAGATCTTTAGCGCAACGGACACAAAAATCTGCTGGAGAGATTGAAGAAATGATCGGTGGTTTGCAAGGTAAGGCGGAACAATCAACACAGACTATTCGTGTTAACGCAGATAAGATTGCATCGACACGTGACAATATGACCACCGCAAACGAATCGCTTGGCACGATCAAAGAATCTGCGATAGAAATCCATCGACTGAATTCATCGATTGCATCGGCCACGGAAGAACAGCTTTCTGTCAGTGATGAAATCTCGAGCAATTTATCAAACATAAAAACCTTATCAAGCGATATGCATGAAGCGATTGATCAACTGGGCCCGATTGTGTCTGATTTAAAAGATAACGTTAACGCATTGAACGGTGCTATTCAGGATATTCGTACCTAATTGACAGGCGATGACTGTTAACCGGATTGCTCGAGTGAGCAATCCGGTTTTGTCCAAACGCTCATACGTTCTCTCATTGCAACGAGATCTACCGACAAACACTGACACACTCGTACATTCTCACGACAGCCTTTTTTCTACTTGGTAATTATTCAGCCTTCTTTAACGCGTTTTTGCCTGATCAGCAAACCAAAACTGGCCTCAAATGAGGCCAGTTTTGCTCGTATTAAACCTTTGAATGTGCGAGTGTTATACGATACGTCGCCGAAAGATGCGATGACCAACGGCATTGAATAATGCGCCTGCCACAATTAACCCACCACCGAGATAGGTCCAAATTGAGGGCACTTCATTAAAGATCCATACCCCAAGCAAGGTTGAGAACACAATTTGTATATAGGCATAAGCAGACGCTTCACCGGCTTGTTGGGTTTGCATGGCTTTGGTGAGTCCATACTGGCCAACCTGGGTAAATACACCGACTAAAACCAATAGCAATGTGAGCGATAAACTTGGCATCACGAATTGTGGCCACATCAGCACGGTCGCGACAGGCAGGGCAACCATGGGAAAGTACAAAATAATTACCGAGCTGTCTTCGGTGCGGCTGAGTTTACGCACAATCACATAAGCCATTGAGCTACCTAATGCCCCCAGAAGCGCAATAATCACGCTAAACGTGGGCAAGGCCTCCGCAATATTACCGTTAAGGTTAGGTTGCACCATCACGTAAAGCCCGATTAAACAAAGCGCAATACACACCAACGTGGCGCCTTGTAATCGCTCTTTGAGTAACACCAACCCAAGCACAGCAGTAAACACCGGGTGAGTGTATTGCAAAACAGTGGCTTCGGCTAAGGGTAAAGTCGTGACCGCATAATACACACACATCAGCGCGGCTGTACCGAGTACACCACGCAGCAACAGGAGTTGCTTATTGTTACCCCATACCGACAGGCCTTTACGTTTCACATCGGTGTAGCTGATGATGAGCGACACCAGTGCTCGGGCGGCGACAATCTCAAATACCGGGATACCATTGACAGCCACGTATTTCACACAGGCGGACATCAAGGCAAAGCCAAGCGCAGACAGAAGCATAAAGCGGATCCCAACGGGGATCGCAGAGAAAGAGAAGGCAGGCATAATCATACAAACTTAAACAACAGGGCGACTATGATAACGCGTCTCGGTGCGCTTTGCTTGATGATTCGATAAATAAACGCGCGTCAGCGGTTGCCGCGCGTTGTCGTTGTTTAAACTGCCGAGGCATGCGGCGACGGAGTAATTTAATCGGTGTTTAAGTCGCGTCGCGCTATGGCCAAAGTTGGGTTAGCGAGCTTAGCAATCCATCGCTCGCACCTTGTTGGCCCAAATAGTCGAGCACAACCGGCACAAACTGCTTTAACGTGGCCGCGTCGATACCAAGTTTTTCTGCTGCACGATACACATCACCCATTGAACCGATGCCACCCGCACTCGCATTGTCTCCGAGTAATGACGAAAGCGACGATAAATCAGGGCGTAAACTTGCAAGCTCTTGTTGATCGCTGCCGGTGAGGCCATTCGCTGCCATGGCGAGTAAGGCCCCGGCGCCACCTGTTGCTTGAGCTGGGCTCACATCCACTTGTTCAGTGATCGATTTAACGAGCGGAGATTGGCTCACCTCATCACCGGCAAATTGGGTTGCCATTTGCGTCATCACATCAGTGGTTTTATCGCCTTGGCCGAAAAGGGCATAGCTCGGAGTGGTAAGAAGAAGACTGGAAAGCGTTAACAGTGTGGCCGCGTATTTCATGATCCCTCGCTCGTTATAAAGAATAAGCACGTTACTCTAGGTATAGCGGGACTTGCCGCTGAATGGAAGCCAATCAGCGGCAAATTCAGGCTCAGTCTTATGATCAAGCCACCGCACGTACTTTTTCTAAGTGGGCGAGGTATTCATCGTAACTGCCGTTAAAGTGGATCAATTGCTGGTCTTTGATCTCAATGATATCGGTCGCCAATGAGGAAACAAATTCACGGTCGTGGCTGACAAAAATCAAAGTGCCTGGGAATTGCTCTAGGCCTTTATTGAGTGATTCGATGGCTTCCATATCCATGTGGTTGGTCGGCTCGTCCATCACAATCACATTGATATCTTGCATCATCAGCTTGCCGAACATCAGGCGGTTTTTCTCGCCCCCTGAGCAGCTTTTGGCCTTTTTGTTCACATCATCGGCTGAGAACAACAAGCGACCCAAAATGCCACGAACAATCAAATCATCATGCTTGGCCGTACGCCATTGCGACATCCAGTCAAACACGGTGAGATCGTTATCAAACTCGGCACTGTTATCTTGTGCACAGTAACCAATTGCGGCGTTTTCTGACCATTTAATTGTGCCTTCGCTTTGCGCAAGCTCGCCCACTAAACAACGCAATAGGGTGGTTTTACCCACACCATTTTCGCCAATAATCGCCAGGCGCGATCCAGCTTCAAGCAAAAAGTGACCGTTTTTAAATAAAGGAGTCTCGTCAAAGGTATGGCCAACCTCGCGTAATTCGACTGCTTGGCGATGGAGCTTTTTGCTTTCAGTGAATTGGATATAAGGGTGCACGCGACTGGATGCTTTGACTTCATCAAGCTGGATCTTTTCCATGCGTTTGGCGCGTGAACTGGCTTGCTTAGCTTTAGAGGCATTGGCACCAAAGCGATTTACGAAGTCTTGCAGCTCACTCAACTCGGCTTCTTTTTTGGCGTTGCTCGACAACAGTTGCTCGCGTGCCAAGCTAGATGCGGCGACAAAGTCATCGTAGTTGCCTGGATATACACGTAGCTCGCCAAAGTCGATATCGGCCATGTGGGTGCACGTGGCGTTCAAGAAGTGACGATCGTGAGAAATGATAATCATGGTGCACTGGCGCTGTTGCAGCTCACCGGCCAACCAGTTGATGGTATGAATATCCAAGTTGTTGGTCGGTTCATCCAACAGCAAAATATCAGGATTTGCAAACAAAGCCTGGGCAAGCAGCACCCGTAATTTCCAACCCGGTGCCACTTGCGACATCAGGCCAAAGTGCAGCTCTTCTTCAATCCCCGCTTGCAGTAGAATATCGCCAGCACGGCTCTCGGCGGTATAACCGTCCATTTCCGCGAACTGGCTTTCTAGCTCTGCGACGGCCATGCCATCTTCTTCGCTCATTTCCGGCAAAGAATAAATGCGCTCACGCTCTTGTTTGATTTCCCACAGCTTGCGATCGCCCATCATCACCGCATCAATCACTGAGTATTGCTCATAGGCAAATTGATCTTGGCTAAGCTCGCCCAAGGTTTGTCCTGGCGTGATGGACACATTGCCTGCGGTAGGCGTGAGCGCGCCACTCATGATTTTCATCAAGGTGGATTTGCCACAGCCGTTGGCTCCGATCAATCCGTAGCGGTTACCGTTACCAAATTTGGCAGAGATGTTTTCGAATAGCGGCTCGGCACCAAACTGCATGGTGATATTGGCGATTGAAATCAAAAGACGTTCCTAGCGAATGTGCTCAACCAGGGCGTGTAGTCATGCCAACAAAGCATCTGACTCACGGCCAAGCGAGAGGGTGTAAAGATAAATATGACTGAGCGCGCATTGTACAGAAGTGTGATGGAATTAACAGATTAACCTGAAAAAACCAAGGCCAATATCGCTGGCCTTGGGGACACGGATTACAAATACCGCCCTTGAATATACTCGCGGAAGTGGGCGGGGTTGAGGGTTTCGCCGGTGGCATTCTTGAGTATGTTGTCGGTTGAGGTGGTGCTGGCGCGTTGCCAGATATGTTGGGATAACCAATCAAAAATGGGCGACAGGTTGCCGCTGGCGATAATGCCATCCACATCCAGTTGCTGGCGCATCGCTTGCATTAATTGCGCGGCATACAGGGCACCCAAGGTATAGGTGGGGAAGTAGCCAAAGCTGCCATCGGTCCAGTGAATGTCTTGCATGCAGCCGTTTTTATAGTTGCCGGCGGTGCTGAGGCCAAGGTATTGCTGCATGGCGTTGTCCCAACGCTCAGGAATATGATCAACTTCCATGTTGCCACTGATCAGATCGCGCTCGATGTCATAGCGCAGCATGATGTGTGCCGGATAGGTGACCTCGTCGGCATCGACACGAATATAACCGGGCGCGACTTGCGTTAACACGCGGTGGAAATTCTCGACATGAAAGGCGGGATCGTTTTGGCGGTTAAAGGCAGATTTAGCACGCTGACAAATCAAGGTGGTAAATGCTTCACTGCGGGCCAGCTGCATTTCAAAAAACAGGCTTTGGCTTTCGTGCACGCCCATCGAGCGCGCTTGGCCCACGGGTAAGCCTGCCAGGTCCTTAGGCAACCCTTGTTCATAGCGCGCATGGCCGGTTTCGTGGATCACGCCCATTAATGCCGAGGTAAAATCTTGCTCGTCGTAGCGGGTGGTAATGCGCACATCAGTGGGTACGCCGCCACAAAATGGATGGGTGCTGACATCCAGACGACCCTGTGCAAAGTTAAAGCCCAACTGCTGCATCACCTGCTCACCTAAGGCTTTTTGTTGTGCTTGGGTAAATGGCCCTTTGGGCATAAGGGGTGGCTGTTGCGCTTGCTTGTCGACTACCGCCTGGATAGTCTCCGGTAGCCATGCTTTAAGCGCACCAAATACCTCATCGACACGATCAGCGGTCATTCCTGGCTCGTAGAGGTCGAGCAGGGCATCGTAAGGCGCACAACCTTTTTGGTCCGCACGAATATGGGCTTCTTCGCGCGCCAAGGCCACCACTTCTTTTAAATTTTTGGCGAAGCCTGTCCAATCGTTATCTTGACGTTGTTGGCGCCAAGCATGCTCGCATTTGGCACCCGCTAAAGATTTGGCTTTGACCAAGGTGTCAGGCAATACGCTGGCCTGCTGCCACTCGCGCTTCATCTCTGCCACGCTCGCTTTTTGCGTCGGTGTCAGTTGCTCCAATTTATCGTCCAGCTCTGCTAACCAGTCACTAAGCTCAGGTTGGGTGCTTTGTTGATGGCAATAAAGCGCGAGCTCTGCCATCGCGTCGGCACGGGCTTGATTCCCTCCATCTGGCATCATGGTGGCTTGATCCCAACCGCAGATTGCGGCAAGGTGCTGAAAATGTGACAGCCGTTTGAAGTGGGCTTCGAGCTTATTGAGTGGTTCCATGATGACTTCCTTGTTAACAACATTGCCGGATATTCTGGCAATTTGTATGAAAAAAGCAAGGCAGCCACTACCGTTCTGTCAGGTTATGCAATAAAGGAGTTTGCAACGTCATGTATCTATTTGGATACGGGAGTTTAATGAATCCGGCGTCACGGGCGCTGACCGGTGAATCTGGATGGACGTGCCCGGTTACCGTGACCGGGCTAAGTCGTCATTGGAGCAATGTCAGTGAGGCGTTTATTTCGCCTTTGGTGGTGTTACAAGGTGAAGGTCAATGTAATGGGGTGCTGGTCAGCATCGATCCACAGTCATTGCCCGACTTTGATCGCCGAGAGGCAGGCTATCAGCGGTTACAGTTAGCTGAATCAAACATCACTCTGCCCGAAGAGGTGACGCTTGATGGCCCCGTGTACGTGTATGTTGCCGATACGCAGCGTACCCCAGACGTAGACAAGCCGATTGCCCAATCCTATGTCGATACGGTCATGGCAGGCTGTTTACGCTACTCAACGGATTTTGCCCGCGCGTTTTTAACCACCACTCAGGGGTGGGAAGGCGCTTATCATAACGATCGCGCCGAGCCAAGGTATCCACGGGTGGCAGGAGTGAGCGATCAAGATAGAGTAGACATCGATCGGCTGATGCAGGCGCACTTGACCGCTTTTACAGCGCGCGGTTAATCAGTCATTGATTGTTCATGACAAGAAAAGGCCACCGACAATGCGGTGGCCTTTGCGTATTTATATTTGCATATTTATATGATGCGATCGTCGATGTGATTAATTCACTTCCACATAAACGAACTCTGGCGAAGTGACTTCCACGCGGCGGTTTTTCGCACGACCGTCGGCAGTCTCGTTACTGGCGGTTGGCGCGGACTCGCCTTTGCCCATCACGGTTAAGCGCTCAGCCGCAATGCCCGCGTCTAAGAAGACATCCGCAACGACTTGTGCACGCTCTTCAGAGAGTGTTTGGTTATAAGCGGCAGGCCCTTGGCTGTCGGTATGACCCACAATCGTCGCTGTGGCTTCTTCATGCTTAAGCAACCGGTCAACTAATGGCTGCAAGGAGGCGACCGCTTGCTCAGATAACGTTGCTTTATCAAAGCCGAACATTTCGGTTTCGCCGGCCTCTGAGAGCACAATTGATTGCGGCTCGGCAACCGGCTCTGGCTCTTGAACGGGCTCTGGCTCTGCCATAACTGGCTCTTCAACCATTGCTTCAGTCATTGGCTCGCTGGCGGTGCGGCCAAAGTGATAGGTCATCCCGACGGTGACGAGGTTATTATCAACGCTTGAGAAATAGCCATCATCCATATCATTGATGTGTTGGTATTCTAGGCGAAGGTTGAGTTTATCGGTGGCTTGGTGATCAACACCGATCGCGCCCATCAACGACACATCGTCGCGATCACCGGCATTGCTGTTAAAGTTCCACATCGCGCCACCCACTTTCCCGTACAGTGCGGTATCGGGTTTAACGTGATACGACAATTTGGGGGCAAGTGTCAGCGCGGTGAGATCGCCCGATGCTTTACCAAAGGTATCGAATTCAGTGTCAAAGCGACCTAAATAATCATAGGTGCCTTCAAGCGCAAACCAGTCATTGAAATCATAACCAGTAATGATACCTGCCCCGAGCTCTTGATCACCACAGTCGGTGTCAGACACACAGCTATCTTCTAAAAACGACGGCCCAATACGACCCCCCATGTAAAGACCACTGTCTTGCTGTGCATAAGCTGCGGGTGCGACGGCCAGTAAGAGGCCGAGACCTGTCACGACTTTTTTCATGCCACTCTCCTAATTAAGGATATGAAGTATCTTATTTTACGCATTGTGAATGCTTGTTATTTAGTCACCTTAGACCATGCGATCGCAACTGCCAGCGAGTCGGGCAGACGGAACATAGATAATGTGACATGGATCCTAGGCTAGACCTGAGAGGCGTGTAACACAATAGGCGACAAGCGATTTGACCATGATTTGACGTGTTTAACACAAGTGTCTTATTGGTGGGAAAATACTGACAGAGGCCGGACAAATCGCCGGCCGTTTTCACGTGATGAGAGAGTATTAAAGGGGCGTTGGTTATTACAGAATTGTGGTTATGATTTTGTGTTACCTGTTAGGCGCTTTTGTGGGCCTTGACCGCTTACAGGGCGACTAACTGAAATTTCGCGGCCCTTTTTCATGCCACGTTCGTAGTCATCGGTCATTGCCGCCATGGCGTCTTTGAGTTGCTGCTTAAATGTCTCTCGGTCAATGTTGGCGAACTCTTTATCAATATAGCTTTTGATCTTATCGTCGCTGTCTCGGGCATCAAGCTGTGGCAATTTGTCGAGCGCCCCCTCAAGCCAGCCCGTCGTGAAAGACTGAACACGGCGGGTGACTTGTTGGGTGCTGGTGCCTGAGCCTGCGAAGCTGTTACGAAACTGGCCAATATGTTCATTCATATCGCGATACACCACATCAAATGCAAACGCCGCGAAAATAGCCCGGTCGGCATCACCGATAAATTCAGCCTGCTTGAGCCCTTTGTGGTTGACCAATACGCACTCGACGCCAAAGCGACTATTGATGCCACGGATAATTTTTAAGATCGATTGGTTAATAGACGCTGGCAACAGCTTCTCAGAGCGCGTTTTACCCATACTGATGAAGTCAATGTCGTCCTGATCGAGACCATGCTTCCGCATCAGCCGCTCGGCCATTTTAATCGCTTGCGCCGCCTCGTTGACATTGGCGGAATTGCTGAGCTCTAGACATTTAGCAATTTTTTTGAGCGCTTTGCTTTTCGGATCTGACATTCATACTTCCCGATAACGAACAAACGCGCATTGTATCGCGTCCGCAAGCGACAACAAAGGCGAGATTATAATGGGCGTCTCGGCGGAGCACGTTGTTTGGCTGTCACGTGTGTAAAAAGAGGGCTAAAACTGTTTATCTATGGCTCTTCACCGGATGTGGTGGAAAGTGTTTCTTTTCAAGTTTTCCGATTAATTGGACAATAAGGAAACACTCTGCACTTGGGCCCTGAATCAGATGAAAGATACAGCACTCTATCAAGCGATCCTTGGACTGATTCCGCCATGGACTGTCGACTCTGTCCAAGTGGATAAAAAGAGCCAACGTATTACCGTGACC
>NZ_MUFD01000028.1:0-44527 GCF_001995405.1 Salinivibrio sp. AR640
GTGTTAATGAGGAAGTTTTCAATATAGTATAGTGCTTTCATGACTCAATCTCCTTTTGTGTTATTAGTTTTTGAGATTATTGTCCTAGTTTTTGTGATATGGAAGATTTTTTAGTCTATTATTTTTTTGGGTCGACACGGAATTTAATCTTTGTCCACTGATAGCCCTTTCGTAATATTTAATATATTCTTTGGCCATAGATAAGTGATCAAAATACTCTCTAGCATATTCGTGGCAACGATAAGGTAAATAGCTATTATATTTAATTGCATCAGCTAACTCGTCTTCGACATTAGAAAGTATGCCTAAATCAGGATTGCTCACTAATTCAGGCAATGAGCCATAAGGTGTTGCAAAAACAGGGGTGCCCATAAATAAACTTTCTATTACGGCTAAGCCAAAAGGTTCTTCCCAAGTGATAGGGAAAATAAGGCCATTTGAATTCTGAAGGATGTTGCATTTCTTTGCATTATTAACCATGCCATGAAATTTGACATGACGATTAAAAGTAAATCTAAACCCCATTTTGAAATTAATTCTAGTGCCTCCGAGCACATCGAGCTTCGTTTGAGATTTTTTGGTGATGGCTATAGCGCCTTTAACATTTTTTACTTTCCATGCGGCTTTTCCGAGAAAATGATAACGTCCTCCCTTTCTGATGCCTTTTAGGTTTGGTTCGTTATAGTCGCTCCAATCTAAACCATTATAAACGTAGCTATTACATCCATGGTTTATAGCGTGTCTTTCTGAAACAAAAATCGTATTAGGCTTTGTATTTTCTGAAACTAAGTTGTTCCCATGCTGTGTAACTACGAAAGGTTTTGTTTTTGTCTGACCCCCAGTATGGAAATGGACAATGTCAATGCCAGGTGGGATTTGTTCATCTATCGGGATATTCAGATTCTGTCTTATAGACTTAGCGAAATCACCGCACTCAACTTTGTTTGGATTAAGGATGAATACATTGTGGCCGAGTTGATGAAGTGCTTTTACTAGGCCCCAAACAACACGCTCGGTTCCACCATAGGTAACTGGCGGCAAAACTCCCTTGCAAACCATTAATATATTCATGACTTTTCAACTCAAATCTCGTAGAAATAAAATTTAGTATAGCTTAAGCCTACAGCTTAACGTCTAGTCGGCATGTTCTTGATAACGACCCATTATATGAATTTTCTTTATAACGCGGCTAGGGTCCAAATCCTTTAAACACTTCAAATGCCCAAGTGGACATTCGCGTTGAAAGCAGGGGCGACATTCAATATCTGTATGCACAATGTCGACCTTACTGGTTAAAGGCGGCGTGTAATCGGGGGACGTTGAGCCATAAATGGCAATGACCTGGCAGTTGACCGCCGCGGCGATGTGCATCAAGCCGGAGTCATTACTGACGACGGTTTGGCAAGCGCCTAATAGATCAACAGCCTCAATTAAATTGGTTTTACCCGCTAACACATGAATATTCGGTGCGTTGTCGGCAAGAGCGGCAATTTTTTCACAGGTGTCGATATCTTTGGCTGAGCCAAACAGCCAAACTTGAAACCCCTTAGCATGCATCTGGCGAGCGACCTCGGCATAGTGTTGCTCAGGCCACTTTTTGGCTGGGCCGAACTCGGCACCCGGGCAAAGACCCACGATGGGTCTATCTTGGTTTAAGCCCAGCTTAGTGATCACAGCCGCTTGTGCGTCAGGATCAATGGTTAATTCAGGTTTTGGTAGGCCTTCAAAGCCGCCGAGTGAGACCGAACTTTGCATCGTGGCGCGCGGGTGTGCCAGGGCAACATAGCGCTCAACCATATATTGAAACGCTTTTTTATTGGGCCGCAGGTCGTTGAGCAAACCATAACGCATTTCACCTTTCCAACCGGTACGTGTTGGGATCCCAGCAAACCAAGGGATCAGCGCCGATTTGGCGGAATTAGGCAATACATAAGCATGGTCATAGCCGTGTTTTGCTAAGCGTTTACCCAATTGGTAGCGCTTACCGAGTGCAAATTCTCCATGACCCAGTGGCATGTCGATACTGCGATTAACTTCTGGCATACGCGCCAAAATAGGGGCGCACCATCCAGGCGCCATCACGTCAATGGTGGCGTCAGGGTGTTGTTGTTTGATGGCTTTATACAGTGATTGCGACATCACCATATCGCCGACCCAAGACGGGCCAATGACGAGTACTCGTGTCATGATGCCCGTTTCCTTTTTGCCTCTTGGTAGATATTGCGGCCGTCTTCGCGTGTGCGGAGCAGCTGTAGGATCCACATGTATTGATCGTATTGACCTTCGAGCATGGTTTCGATGTGTTGGTTCATCATGTGGGCGTCCGTTTTGCTATCACCGGTTGGAAACTCGCTGAATGCTGGATGGATGGTTATGACAAACCGGCCGGTTTTGGCATCAAAGCCAGATAGCACAGGCACGATATGTGAACGCGTGACTTTGCTCAACTTGCCGAGACTTGGCAATGTCGCCTTGGTTGTTGAGAAAAAAGGAACAAACTCACTGCTTTCATCACGCATATCTTCATCGGGCAGGTAATAGCCTAAGAAGCCTCGTTTAACCGCACGAATAAAAGGTTTAATCCCTGCTTCTCGTTCGTAGCAGTTACCACCATATTGTACTCGTTGACGGTGCATCAGCCAGTCGAGGAGACCGTTTTTTTGTCGTTTTGAGAAGGCAGCGACAGGTAAGCCCTGTGAGGCAAATAAAATCGCCGCCGCATCAATCGCCCAGGTATGGGGCACAAACAAGATCACCGGCTCACCATGATCGGTGTGGCGGGTAATATGCTCCATGCCAATGACATCACAGTGCTGTTGAAACCACTGACGACCACGTAACGTAATCAGTGGAAAACTGAGTAAAAACGCTCCTGCGGTTGTTAGCGTCTCGACCAAGATCGCTTCGCGTGCTTGCTTAGATTGCTCTGGAAAGCAGGCTTCAAGGTTGAGCCATGCATTCAAAATCGTGCCTTTTTTCTTTTTCACCAGCTTGCGTGCCACCCATTGGGCAAAGCGATACTTTGCTCGTGCAGGCACCAACAAACAGATTGGCAAGGCAGCCAATAACATTAGCCAGGTGCCCCAATATTTCGGTGCGAGGAAGGCACGCGAAAATTCGGGGTTATAGGCATTTGGATCGTAATCGGGTCGCTGTTTTGTCATTATTCGATTTTCTCATACGCCAAGCGTCACGGCTTGGCGTAAACATCATTATATTAGCGATTGATTTCAGCCAGATAGGCGGCAACACCTTCAGCCACAGTCTTAAAGGAAGCGGTATATCCGGCTTCACGAACCTTGGTCAAATCGGCCTGCGTGTAAGCTTGATAGCGGCCTTTTAAGTGATCGGGGAACGGCACCTCTTCAATTTCCCCTTGACCGTGAAACGCGATGACAGCGTTGGCGACGGCGCTAAACGGTTCGGCACGGCCAGTACCACAGTTAAAAATGCCGGAGATTTGTTGCTGCCAGAACCAGATATTCATTTGACACACGTCGCCAACATAGACGAAATCACGCTTAAAGGTGTCACTGCCTTCAAACAGCTTCGGGTTTTCACCGTTTAAGATTTGCTGGTTCAGGTGGTAAGCAACGGACGCCATGCTGCCTTTGTGCTGCTCACGAGGGCCGTAAACGTTGAAGTAACGAAAACCGGTGATCGGTGGCAGTGTTTCACCGTGCGCCTTGGCATCGTCTTGCACGCGACGGACATAATTATCAAACTGCTGCTTCGAGTAGCCGTAAACATTCAGCGCGCCTTCATACTCTGGCGCTTCAATGAAGTCACTGTCGCGGCCGCCATAAGTAGCCGCTGACGAGGCGTATAAAAACGGAATGTCACGGTCAATGCAGTAATGCAATAGCTCTTTAGAATATTCATAGTTATTGAGCATCATGTACTTGCCGTCCCACTCGGTGGTCGCTGAGCAAGCACCTTGGTGGAAAATCGCTTCGATAGGCCCGAAGTTCTCACCGGCCATGATTTGGGTAAGAAAGTCTTCCTTATCCATGTAATCAGCAATATCCAAATCAACCAGGTTAACGAATTTGGTGCCGTCTTTAAGGTTATCGACGACAACGATGTCACGATAGCCTTGCTCGTTAAGTGCTTTTACTAAGTTGCTACCGATCATGCCGGCACCACCAGTCACAAAAATCATATCGTTACCTAATTCATCGTTGCAGGCGACAGACGCCGTCGCCATTATTGTTGACTGTGATAGTATGGTTACGCATCAACCGGGCAGAGGACTGAACCATACATGAAAACCCAAGACCGAATTATCCATGCTGCACTGGCTTTATTCAATCAACACGGTGAGCCAAATATTACCACGAATCATATTGCGGCTGATCTTGGGATAAGCCCGGGAAACCTTTATTACCACTTTCGTAATAAAGAGGCGATTATACACAGCATTTTTGATCAATACGCGCAAGATCTCGCCCTTGCGTTTGATCCTAGTCAGCCTCAAGAAGATACCCAAGCGCTGTTGCAACATTATCTCGATGCAACGTTCAGTTTGATGTGGCGCTACCGCTTTTTTTACGCCAATCTGCCCGATATTCTGCGTCGCGATGAAGCGCTACAGCATAAGTACCTCGATGCACAACAACAGCTTCAAACCAACCTGATGACTATTTTGCAGCATTACAGCCATGCGGGGTGGTTGAATCTGAGTGAGAGTGGGTTGGCTGCCGTGGGCGAAACCTTGAAGCAGGTCGCGTCAAGCTGGATTTTCTACCAAAGTGCGCAAGCGCCACAAACACATATTCATGCCGGTGTGATCTACAAAGGCGTTTTACAGATGTTGGCGTTGCTACATCCGCTGACTTCCTCGCAAGGGCAAACCGCTATCGCTGCATTAATGGACCACTATCAGCAGCAATTGGTTCGCCAAGATATACGCGCACTGGATACCTTAAACTAACCGGTCCAACGTCGTTTATTGTGTTTTGCGCGATATTCCGCCAGCCTAAAGCGGAATACACGATATGAATCACTGTCTCGTGCGGGTTATTGGCACAAACCTAATGAACGTGCCATGATAGCAGCCAATCATTCGCCGTACAGAAACTGTGCGGCGGCCTTCCAAAAGTAATCATCACCAGCATGGAGATTGCGATGACGGCTGCCTTCTATCAGCAAATGCGTCATCAGCTTGAGCAAGTAAAAGCTGATGGCTTGTACAAAAGTGAACGCCTTATTACTTCCCCGCAATCGGCCAGTGTGGCCGTTAATCATGAGCAACAGGTGCTCAATTTCTGCGCGAATAACTATCTAGGGTTAGCCAATCATCCTGCCTTGGTTGAGGCTGCCAAAGCGGGGATGGATGAGCACGGCTTTGGTATGGCGTCAGTGCGCTTTATTTGTGGCACGCAAGACGCCCATAAAACCCTTGAGGCCAAACTCTCTGACTTTTTGGGCATGGAAGATACGATTTTGTATTCGTCATGCTTTGATGCGAATACCGGCTTGTTTGAAACTATCCTGGGGCCTGATGATGCCATTGTCTCAGATGCGTTGAACCATGCATCGATCATTGATGGGGTGCGTTTATGTAAAGCGAAGCGGTTCCGTTACGCCAACAACGATATGGACGAGCTGGAAGCCCAACTTAAAGCCGCGAAAGCAGCCAATGTGGCGAATATCTTGATTGTCACCGACGGCGTTTTCTCGATGGATGGCGTGGTCGCTAACTTGCCCGCGGTGTGCGATCTGGCTGAGCAGTATGGCGCGCTGGTGATGGTGGATGACTCCCACGCTGTGGGCTTTATGGGCGATCATGGCCGTGGTACCCACGAATACCACCAAGTCATGGACCGCGTTGATATCATCACTGGGACCTTGGGTAAAGCCATGGGGGGAGCCTCGGGTGGCTATACATCGGGTAAAAAAGAAGTGATCGATTGGCTGCGTCAACGTTCACGCCCTTATCTGTTCTCGAATTCACTGGCACCGGCGATTGTGTCGGCCTCTATTCGCGTGCTCGATATGCTGGCGGAAAGTGACCATTTGCGCGCACAGCTATGGGATAACAGCGCACATTTCCGAGCTCGCATGACTGAGGCAGGTTTCACGCTAGCAGGCGCGGATCATGCCATTATTCCGGTGATGCTGGGAGATGCCAAAGTCGCGAGTGAGTTTGCCGAACGTATGATGCAAGAAGGCGTCTATGTGGTGGGCTTCTCTTATCCTGTGGTGCCGAAAGGGCAAGCACGTATTCGCACTCAAATGTCAGCCGCACACACGCGTGAGCAACTGGACCGCGCGATTGATGCTTTCATCAAAGTCGGTAAAGAAATGCAACTGATTGGGTAATCGTATGACACAAACAAGCATGAAAGCCCTGGCGAAGCTAAAAGCCGAGCCCGGTATTTGGATGACGGAGGCGGCGCTGCCTGAGCTTGGGCATAACGATCTACTGATCAAAATCCGCAAAACCGCCATCTGCGGTACCGACGTTCATATTTACAAGTGGGATGAGTGGTCGCAAAACACCATTCCGGTTCCCATGGTAGTCGGTCACGAATATGTGGGTGAAGTGGTTGGGATTGGACAAGAAGTCAAAGGTTTCGCCATCGGTGATCGCGTCTCCGGAGAAGGCCACATTACTTGTGGTCACTGCCGTAATTGCCGCGGCGGACGCACCCACCTTTGCCGTAATACCGAAGGGGTCGGGGTCAATCGTCCTGGCGCATTTGCGGAATATTTAGTGATCCCAGCGTTTAATGCCTTCAAAATTCCAGCGGAAATTTCGGACGATTTAGCCTCGATCTTTGACCCATTTGGCAATGCGGTGCACACCGCGTTATCGTTTGATCTGGTCGGCGAAGACGTGCTAATCACAGGAGCCGGCCCGATTGGTATTATGGCTGCGGCGGTTGCGCGTCATGTGGGCGCAAGACATGTGGTGATCACTGATGTGAACGAGTATCGCCTTGAGCTTGCCCGCAAAATGGGCGTGACTCGGGCGGTAAACGTCGCCGAGACCTCGATAGAATCGGTGATGGAAGAGCTTGGAATGACGGAAGGCTTTGACGTTGGCATGGAAATGTCGGGCGTCCCTGCCGCTTTTAATAGCATGCTGTCAGCCATGAACCATGGCGGCAATATTGCTTTACTCGGGATCCCACCGAGCGATATGGGCATTGATTGGAACCAAGTGATCTTTAAAGGCTTGGTAATCAAAGGTATCTATGGTCGCGAAATGTTTGAGACTTGGTACAAGATGGCCTCCTTGATTCAATCAGGGTTGGATTTAACCCCCATCATTACCCACCATTACCACGTGGATGACTTTCAAGAAGGCTTTGAGATGATGTGCTCAGGGCAGTCTGGCAAGGTGATCCTCGACTGGCAGGGCTAATGTAAGAGACCCATAACGCCATATGACCGGGTGATTGAAGGCTCACCAGGCGCTTGGCAATATTGACAGCGCTCACCCATGGGGTGGGCGTTTTTAATCCAACCAAGGAACTGGGTTAGTAGTATTGCCTTTACGACGAATCTCGAAATATAGCGATGGTGTTGATTGTCCGCCACTGTCGCCAACTAAGGCAATCGGTTCACCGGCGGTCACTGTGTCGCCGACGTCTTTGAGTAATGCTTGATTATAGCCGTACAAGCTCATATCCCCCTTGCCATGATCGACGGCAATCAATAGCCCGTAGCCACGTAGCCAACTGGATAGCACCACTTTTCCTGCATGCGCCGCTTTCACTTCCGTGCCACGCTTGGCATCAATCACGATGCCATTCCAAGTCACTTCGCCGGATTGGCGCTCGCCAAAGCGGTGAAGGAGTTTACCTTGGGCCGGCCAAGTGAGTTTTCCTTTGGCGTCACTAATGCCTGCCATATTGACCTGCGCGCGTCGTGCCGCCTCGGCGATTTGTTCTTGCAAGCGCTGCTTATTAGCTTTGAGCTCGGCTAAATATGCGCTGTCACTGGCAATCTTGGCACGAATTTGTTTCGCCGTTTGGCTTTGTGCGTTTTGCTCAGTCTCAAGCTCACGCTTTTTATCGGTTAACTCAGCCACGAGCTGCGTTTGTTTGTCCCGCTGCTGTTTGAGCTGGTGAGCGGTGAGCTGATAATCGGTACGGGTAGCGGCGAGTGACTCAATCGTCTGCTGCATTGTGCCTGCAACGATTTCGGCGTAGCGCGTTAACCGGTCAAGGGTGGCTGGTGATTCTTGGCTGAGCAGTCGTTTGAGTTGATCGTGTTTGCCTTGACGATATTGCGCATCGATAAGCTCGCCCAGTTGGGCTTGTTGGGCGATCATTTCCTGCTTTAATCGCGCTTGTTGTTGCGTCAGCTGGGTAATGTCGGTATCTGTTTCTTGCAGGCTAGCTTGCGCTTGGCGGATGCGCCTGGACAAGGTGTCAATCCGTTTAGATTGCGCTTTTAAGTCGCGCTGAAGTGCATTGAGTTTTTTATTGTGCGCGGCCAGCTGTGATTGTTGGCGGGCAATCTCATCGCTCACGCCCTCAAGTTGTGAGTTAGCGTGCACAGACCCTGTGAATAGACACAGAAAAACGCCAGTGCATAATGCACTGGCGCGGAGGGTTTGACCTAGGCGTGTTCGTTTCTCCCGCATGGGGAGATTATTTCAGATCGAACAGAGGCTTGCCAGTCATCTCTTCAGGAATCGGCATATCGGACAATGCCAACATGGTCGGTGCCAGATCAGACAGCTTACCGCCTTCTTTCAAGGTCACTGGTTTGCTACCGACATACATCAGTGGGACTGGTAAGTTGGTGTGTGCGGTATATGCACCGCCCGTTTCCTCGTTAACCATCATTTCAGCGTTACCGTGGTCGGCGGTGATCAGCATTTGACCGTCCACTTCTTTAATCGCTTCTAGCACGCGACCGATACAGCCATCGACAGCTTCACACGCTTGGACAGCAGCCTCGTAGACGCCCGTATGACCTACCATATCACCGTTCGGGTAGTTACAGATGATCATATCGAACTTGCCGGACTTAATCGCATCAACCAGTTTATCCGTTAGCTCTTCAGAGCTCATTTCGGGTTGTAGATCGTAAGTGGCCACTTTGGGTGACGCCACCAAAGAGCGCTCTTCGCCTTCAAATACGGTTTCCATACCACCGTTGAAGAAGAAAGTGACGTGCGCGTATTTCTCAGTTTCTGAAATACGTAGCTGGGTTTTACCGGTTTTCGATAGCCATTCACCCAAGGTGTTTGACAGGCTTGTCGGTGGGAAAGCCACCGTCGTATCGATATCGGCTGCGTATTCGGTCAGCATGACAAAGTCGGACAGTTCGGCATACTTCTTACGCGCAAACCCATCAAACTCAGGCATAAAGGCACGAGTCATTTCGCGCGCCCGGTCGGCACGGAAGTTCATGAAAATAACTGCGTCGCCGTCGTTGATGGTCGCTTTGTTGTCACCCTCACGGAAGATTTCCGTTGGGGCGACAAACTCGTCATTTTCTTCACGCGCATACGCCGCTTCGAGGCCTTCAACCGCGCTCGTTGCGCTATGCTCGCCTTGCGCCAAGGTCAACAAATCGTAAGCTCGCTCTACACGATCCCAGTTGTTGTCGCGGTCCATCGCGTAGTAGCGACCCACCAGTGAGGCCGTACGTCCTTTGCCTAGCTTGGCAAAAAGGGCGTCAAAACGCTCAAGTGAGGCTTTTGCGCTACGTGGTGGCGTATCACGACCATCCAAGAAGGCGTGCAGATAGATTTGATCCGCACCACGCTCAGCGGCCAACTCAACCATGGCCGCAATGTGGTCTTCATGGCTATGAACGCCACCTGGTGACATCAGACCCATGATATGAACGGCTTTGCCTTTATCCACGGCTTTATCGACCGCGGCAGTGAGTGCGGGGGTCTGGTTAAAGTCGCCATCGGCGATGGATTTGGTGATACGGGTGAGTTCTTGATACACCACGCGGCCAGCACCGATATTCACGTGACCGACTTCTGAGTTACCCATTTGCCCATCAGGCAGGCCAACGTCAAAACCGGATGCTGAAATCAAGGTGCTATTGTCGGCCATCAGGCTGTCGATAATCGGCGTGTTAGCATTGGTGATGGCATTATCGCTTTGTGGGTCACGATAGCCCCAGCCATCGAGAATCACCAGTGCAAGTGGTTTTTTCGCAGACATATTACGTCCTCTTAATTCAAGCTAAAGACTGACATTGGATGCCACTGACATTGAATGTCATGGAGCAGCCACTGAGGCTTGATGCCAGATTTGAGGCTAGCATCAGGCCTCAGTGGTGCAGTGTGCGTAATTTTACAACATTTTACGCAAGGATACGTAGGCTAAGATCAATTATTCCAGCTGATAAGTTAACCAGCAAGGGTTGCATGGCTTGCCTTCTACCCTTGACTCCCCTCATTATGGCGAAGATTGTCGGTATACGCGAATGGCTTCACTCGATGTCTGCGATTGATGAAACCTTCTTTCTTTTTAACATATTGAGGGGAACGAAAATTTATCATTCGATCACCGTGAGTGAGCAAGCGCGCGATTTCGTCTTGGTAGGCTGTAAAACCCTGACGAGCAGGTTATACTCGACACCATTTTCACCCCTTGATGGACTCTCGCCTCGCGGGACAAACAAGCAGTATAGAGCAAAGGTTATGCAGGAATATATCGATTTTGTCTCCAACAACATGATTCTGACACTGGTCTGGGTTGGCTTAGCTGCCACCCTGTCGATGTCGCTGATCAAACAGAAAACCGCCGCTTACAAAGTGGTGGCTCCGAACGATGCCGCGATCCTGAACAACCGTGAAAATGGGGTGTTTGTGGATATTCGCAGTCATGACGAGTTTCGTGCGGGCCATATCACGGGTGCAATCAACGTATTGCCCAGTGAAATTAAATCGCACTCATTTGGCGAACTTGAAAAACATAAAACTGACCCCATCATCGTAGTATGCAAGACCGGTCAAACCGCGGCTGACAGTGCGAATCAACTCGCCAAAGCGGGTTTTGAGTCTGTGTATGTGCTCAAAGATGGCTTGACCTCGTGGAACGATGCCAAAATGCCACTGGTCCGCGCCAAAAGCGGCAAAGGCAAAAGCAAAAAGAAAAAGTGATCCCTCACTCAAATCTCGAGCGACTGCATGACGCAGTGGCTCGCATTTTTTAATGTGCCCGGCACATAAGCAACTAGTTAGAAAGGACGAACCACCATGGCTGAAGCAGAAAACAACCAACAAGCCGAGCAAAACTTTGCCATCCAACGCGTTTTTCTTAAAGACGTGTCTTTTGAGGCGCCAAATTCACCTGACGTTTTTCAGCAAGACTGGGCACCTGACGTTAACTTAGATTTAGACACGCAAAGCCGCGAGCTGGGTGAAGGCATTTACGAGGTTGTTCTGCGTCTAACCGTGACCGTGAAAAACCAAGAGAGCAGTGCGTTCTTGTGCGAAGTACAACAAGGCGGCATCTTCTCGGTTACCGGCATGGATGCGCCGCAATTAGCGCATTGCCTCGGCGCTTTTTGCCCGAATATTCTTTTCCCTTACGCGCGTGAGACGATTTCTAGCTTGGTCGTTAAAGGGACGTTCCCACAGCTTAACCTTGCACCGGTAAACTTTGATGCCTTGTTCATGAACTACCTGCAACAGCAGGCGGACGCGAAATCTGGCAAAGAAGAAGACGCGCAAGCCTAAGGGGTCATTATGACAGATCTTGCTCCCACTCAAGACGCCGCGATTGTTGTATTGGGCGCTGGCTCGTACGGCACTGCCTTAGCGATCTCACTGGCGAGAAATGGTGCCAACGTTGTGTTATGGGGGCACGATCCACGTCATCTTGCGCAGTTGGAAATTGACCGTGCTAACCAGGCTTTTTTACCAGGCGTCGCCTTTCCAGACTCGCTGGTGCTTTGTGCCGATTTGTCCGTGGCGGTGAATGCCAGTCGTGATTTATTGGTGGTGGTGCCCAGCCACGTCTTTGGTCAAGTGCTCGGCCAAATCCGGCCCTACTTACGCGCGGATTCTCGCGTTTGCTGGGCCACAAAAGGGCTAGAACCGGAAACCGGACGCCTGTTGCAAGAAGTCGCGCGTGAACAACTGGGTGATTCGCGCTCGCTGGCGGTACTCTCGGGTCCCACTTTCGCTAAAGAGCTGGCGGCTGGCATGCCGACGGCGATTTCTGTTTCCTCGCCTGACCCTGAGTTTGTGCGTGATTTGCAAGAGACGATTCATTGCCAGCAGAGTTTCCGCGTTTACGGCAATCATGATTTTATCGGCATGCAATTAGGTGGCGCGGTAAAAAACGTGATTGCGATTGGGGCTGGGATTTCTGATGGTATCGGGTTTGGCGCCAATGCGCGCACGGCTCTGATTACGCGTGGCTTGGCGGAAATGACGCGCTTGGGTGAAGCGCTAGGCGCATCGCGAGAGACCTTTATGGGCATGGCCGGTTTAGGTGATCTGGTTTTAACCTGCACCGATAATCAATCGCGTAATCGCCGCTTTGGGCTGGCGCTTGGCCAAGGTGAAGGCGTGCAAGCGGCGCAGGATAATATCGGTCAAGTGGTTGAGGGCTTTCGCAATACCAAAGAGGTGTGGGCACTGGCGCAGCGCGCTGGGGTTGAAATGCCGATTGTGGAGCAAATTTATCAAGTTTTATATCAGGGTAAATTGGCGCATCACGCTGCTCGAGACTTGCTGGCCCGCGATAAAAAATCCGAATAACGGCAACGTGTATCAGCATATAAATAGGCGCGCGGGGTGAGAACCGCGCGTTTTTTTTATACACTGGCACGGTAGGGGAAAGTCCCAGTTGCCGGTGATTTTTGATAAGGATGAAGGCAGTGAATCAGGCTAAAAAAGAATGCCAACAGAACCGTGTGTGGCAAGCGGTAAAAACAGAAGCACGCGAACACTCAGAGCGCGAGCCCATGTTGGCCAGCTTTTACCATGCCACAATTATCAAGCACGATAATCTCGCCAGTGCCCTGAGCTATATTTTGGCCAATAAATTGTCGACGCCGTCGATGCCGTCGATGGCGGTGCGAGAAGTGATTGAAGAAGTGTATGCCAATGATGCGTCGGTGGCTGAATCGGCTGCCTGCGATATTTGTGCCACGGTAGAGCGGGATCCTGCGGTGGAACTGTACTCCACGCCCTTACTGTACCTAAAAGGGTTTCATGCCTTGCAAGGCTTCCGTGTGGCAAATTGGCTGTGGCACCAAGGTCGCAAAGAGTTAGCGACGTACCTACAAAACCAAATTTCAGTGACCAGTCAGGTGGATGTTCATCCGGCGGCCACTATCGGACGTGGGATCATGTTTGACCACGCCACGGGGATCGTGATCGGTGAGACGGCGGTGATCGAAGATAATGTTTCGATCTTGCAAGATGTTACTCTCGGCGGGACCGGAAAAGAAGGCGGTGATCGCCATCCGAAAATTCGGACCGGTGTGATGATCGGCGCCGGTGCGAAAATCCTTGGCAATATCGATATTGGCGAGGGCGCGAAAATTGGATCATGCTCTGTGGTGCTCAACCCTGTACCGCCGCACACCACGGTGGCGGGCGTGCCGGCTAAAATCGTTGGGCGCCCGAGTTCACACATGCCCTCACTGGATATGGATCAAGAGTTTAACGGCTCACACAAAACGTTTATTTCGGGGGACGGCATATAACTGCTTTGACGCCATTCCACAAAAAAAACGGAACCGCACAGTTCCGTTTTTTTGATCGCCATGCGCTAATCAGCGCAATATCGCGAGCGGCTTAGAACAGTTTTTCTGCCACTTCGTAAAGATCATCACGGAATGGGCGCTTCATGTTTTCAATGGCATCAATGATGTCATGGTGAACCATTTTGTCATTTTGAATCCCGACACAGCGTCCGCCTTCGCCGTTTTGCAGCAGGTCGACCGCATAGGCACCCATGCGCGAAGCAAGGATACGGTCAAATGCACCGGGCTGACCGCCACGCTGAATGTGGCCCAAAATGGTCGCACGTGTTTCGCGGCCAGTTTCGGTTTCGATGAACTTCGCCAGTTCATTAGCATCGGTCATTAGCTCTGTAATCGCGATGATCGCGTGCTTTTTACCCTTGTAAATGCCTTCTTTCACTTTGGCAAGCAGCTTGTCTTTATCAAGACCAATTTCCGGTGTGATGATGTATTCACAGCCGCCAGCGATCGACGCCATTAAGGTCAAGTCACCACAGTGGCGCCCCATGACTTCGACAATAGAGATCCGCTGATGCGACGAGGAGGTGTCACGCAAACGGTCGATAGCGTCGATCACTGTGTTCATCGCGGTCATATAGCCAATGGTATAATCGGTACCGGCGACGTCGTTATCAATGGTGCCTGGCAGGCCAATACAAGGATAGCCCATCTCAGTCAGTTTTTTCGCGCCCATGAACGACCCGTCACCACCGATAACCACCAGCGCATCAATGCCGTGCATTTTTAGATTTTGAATGGCTTGCTCACGTACTTTTTCGTCAGCAAACTCGGGGAAGCGAGCTGAACCTAAAAAGGTTCCGCCGCGGTTAATCACGTCAGATACGCTTGTTCGGTTTAGGCGTTCGATGCGGTTTTGATGCAAGCCAAGAAACCCGTCATAAATACCGTAAACTTCTAATCCTTCGCTCAATGCGCTGCGAACCACACCGCGAATCGCTGCGTTCATACCTGGCGCATCACCGCCACTGGTCAAAACACCAATTTTTCTAACCATGGTTACCCTCTGACTGTTCGTCACTTATTTCGTGCCGATTGCGGAAATGGCAACCTGCTTGCCCCAGTGAACCCGCAATGACGCTTGCTTAAACTGTAATTTTCCTACTTCTGTAATAGTATTACAATTACTGTAGAAAAAAAGTTGATACATGTCAGCCCGATGAGCTTTTGTTCAGCCTCTCATCAAGGCTTTTGTTTTCCTTGCCACCACCTGTTTCCCTTGCCACCACCGATTTTGGGTCTTGATGAATCATGACATCCGCGCCGGGAAAGGCGACCAGTAGCCTATCTTCTACGACATCTGCAAGGGTATGTGCATCCACTAAGGGTAGCTCGTCATCAAGCTCTATGTGTAGTTGGATAAATTTTGTCATACCGGCTTGGCGCGTACGCAGTTGGTGAATGCCATGAACGCCGACGACAGAACTGGAAAGTACCGCGATTTTCTCTTGCTCTTCAAGCGGTAACTGCCTATCAAGCAGTGATTGGACCGCCTCGTACGCCATTTTGACAGCTTGAGATAGGATAAAAACACTGATGCCGATGGCAAACCAAGCGTCAGCTTGCGTCCAGCCGTACCAACTCAGTGCCAAGGCGACAATGATCGCAATATTCATTAATAAATCGGATTGATAGTGAAGTGCATCGGCAGCAATGGCTGGACTGGCCGTTTTGCGAATCACCCATTTTTGGAATAAGACTAACCCTAGCGTAATCACGGTGGCACCGGCACTGACAGCAACGCCAAGCTCTGGCGATGCAATCGGCACTGGCTTGAACAAACGTTCAAGGCCACTGAGGAGCAAAAAGGAGGCCGATCCGACGATAAAGGTTGATTGCGCGAGTGCGGCGAGGGATTCGGCTTTGCCGTGGCCGAAACTATGCTCACTATCAGCAGGTTGAACGGCGTACCGCACCACAATTAAATTGGTCAACGAGGCCAGTAGATCGAGCAGTGAATCGACAAATGAGGCCAGCACACTGACCGATCCTGTCAACCACCATGCAATCAATTTGGCCAGAAGTAAGGTGGTCGCTACCGCGGTGGCTGCCCACGCGGCGGCCTCGACCCAGAAAGCATACTGTTTTTTCATAAAAAAGGGCTGTGTAATGAAACGCAACCCTTAGTATATAGACTGTTGACCCGATGCGTATGACACGACGCAGATTTATCGTGAACAATTGCCTCGACGATCATGGTGGCCTTGGCCGCGCTTGCCTTTTTCTTTATCCCAACCGCCGTGTCGGCGTTGGTCATGCATCTTATCTAAGAAGGTTTCTTGCTGCTCCGGCGTCAACACTTGCATCATGGCATGCATGTGGCGAGCGCGCTCGATCCCTTGGCCGTGCATTTGTCGGCCATGTTGTGGCATGGCATTGAATAGCTCGGTGGCCGCCGCTTCATCAAATTCAGGTTGAGTTAGCAGTGCCCCCATTTGCTGCCGGAATCCGTCACGCGCCTGGAGACGTTGATCTCGGTAAGTGTCGCGAAGGGTGTCGAGTTGTGATTGTTGTGCTTCCGTTAAGTCAAGATCCTGCCAGATCCCGCGGTTGGTGTCGTTACCGAACTGCGGTGCAGCAAGGGTGGGAATCGCAATGAGCGCGGCGGCTAAGCCAAGGGTTAAACGTTTCATCCTGTCTCTCCATCATTGAGTAGGTACACGTTTAGATTAACCCTTGGGATGTAAAGTCACGTTATGCGATGTAAAGATGGGTAAAGTCATGCCTGTGCCGATGTCGCTATGATAAAAAGATTGTATTCAGCGTCACTGAATTGAGGAGAGGGTCACGGGCGATGCAGCAGGTTCTAATTATTGACGATGACACCGAATTGACCGCACTGCTTGGTGAGTTGCTGTCATTGGAAGGGTTTTCGGTTCGCTGCGCGGACAATGGACAAATGGGCTTAGCAATGGCGAGTGAATTACCGCCAGATATTATTTTGCTCGATGTCATGATGCCGGTCTTAAATGGTATGGAAACGTTACGGCAACTCCGCGCCACGTCACATGTTGCGATTTTGATGTTGACCGCACGAGGTGAAGAAGTAGACCGCGTGATGGGCTTAGAGCTTGGGGCGGATGATTACCTGGCCAAACCGTTTAGTGATCGAGAGCTTCTAGCAAGAATGCGGGCGATTTTACGACGCACTCGGTTACCGGACCCCGAGCCGCCGACCCAAGCGCAAGAGCCTGTTTTAGCCCATGACGATGTGTGCGTTTACCCGCATCGGTTGGAAACAGTATGCCAAGGCGAGACGGTCGATCTGACCGGCATGGAGACAGAAATGTTGGCGTGCTTGCTGGCGCACCCGGGTGAAGTGGTAAGTAAAGCCCACTTGAGTGAGCAGGTGTTAGGTAAGCGTTTGATGCCCTTTGACCGTGCCGTGGATGTGCACATTTCCAATTTGCGCAAAAAGTTACCTGAACGTGCTGATGCTAAACCAAGAATCAAAACGCTGCGAGGAAAGGGGTATTTATGGGTCGACTAGCCAGCGTGCGCCAAACCCTGTCGCGTGTTCCTTTTTTCTCTAGTTTGTATGGTCGGATTTTCGTGATTTTTTGGCTCACACTATTACTGGTATTAGCGGCGGTCATTTGGGCTCAGCGTGGCGATCCGCGATCGCTGCACCCAGTGCCGGCCGCGGAGCAAGCACGTATTGCTGCTCAAATAAATCAGTTAGTGAACATCGCGACGACACGCGACATACCGATAGCCACGCTCGTTGCCAGACATAATCAGCGTCGTGGTCATCGCCACAGTCGGGCAGCGAACACCCTTTACTGGGTCCCTAAATCGGCCCGGATTGACGATTTACCGACCGAGTTACGTCGCTTTATGGCTCAAACCAATGAGACAGAGCAGCCGATGCAACGCTTGGTGCGTCGCGCCATGCTCGCCGGTCCTTTTTCTGTGAGTACGGATAACGCGCAAGGCAATCTTTATCATGCCCGTCGTTGGCAGCCTCGTCTTCCTTTCGTGTTGAAAATACTGGAAACGCCGCAGCATTTGTTGCTGGTCACTATGTTGGTCAGTACTCCCTTGTTGCTTTGGTTGGCCTATACACTGACGCGTCCGGCGCGGCGGTTTGAGGCGGCAAGTCGTCGTGTCGCCAACGGCGATTTAGTGCCGGATCCTGCGTTAGAGTGCGGCCCGAGAGAATTCAGTGAGGCTGGGAAGGGATTTAATCATATGGTTACGGCGCTCAATCAAATGGTGACCGGACAACAGCAACTGGTGTCGGATATTTCTCATGAGTTACGGTCGCCGCTGACGCGCTTACAAATGGCACGCGCCTTGGCGGAGCGTGAATTAGGACACAGTGATAGCTTGGCCAGGATTGAGCGGGAAGCGGGGCAGCTTGAAGCCTTAATTGCGGAGCTGCTTACGTTGTCAAAACTGCAAGCGCAAGGGCAGCTTGAGCGCGCGTCAGTCAGTGCGGATGTGTTGTGGCAGTCGGTGGTGGACGATGCGAGTTTCGAAGCGAATCAACAAGGCAAATCGATCACGATAACGCCATGGCCGTCGGTCACATTGAGTGTTAATTCGCGCCTAGCTTGTAGCGCGTTGGAAAACGTACTAAGAAACGCGATCCGTTATGCGCACCTAGGTATCGATATCACCACATTCATTGATGATACCATGCTGGTCATTCAGGTTGCCGATGATGGTCCGGGAGTGCCAGAGAGCATGTTGACCGATATCTTTCGGCCTTTTTATCGTGTCTCTGCCGCCCGAGAGCGGCAATCTGGCGGCTCTGGGCTAGGGCTTGCGATCACCGCGCAAGCGGTACAACAGCATGGCGGGCAGGTCTTGGCTCACAATCGACCGCAAGGCGGGTTGGTCGTCACACTTCGCTGGCCGGTGCATTAATATTGCGCTGGTTTCCCGCGGTTGCGACAATAACGGCTTATTTCTCACTGTGGTAACTGACCATGTTTGACATTGCGCTTTATGAGCCAGAAATTGCGCCTAATACGGGCAATATTATTCGATTATGTGCTAACTGTGGCGCTAACTTGCACTTGATTGAGCCGTTAGGCTTCGATTTGGAAGAAAAGAAGGTACGCCGTGCGGGGTTGGATTATCATGACTTGGCGCGGGTGACGCGACATGCGAATTATGCCGCCTTCATTGATGCCATGGCGGGACGTCGGATCTTTGCTTGTACAACCAAAGCGACGCAATATCATACTCAGGCAACATTTGCGCCTGGTGACGTGCTGTTGTTTGGCCCTGAAACACGGGGGCTACCGCAGGATCTTATTCAGGCACTGCCGGACACGCAGCGTTTGCGTATCCCGATGCAGCCAGATGCACGCAGCCTCAACTTATCCAATGCAGTGGCAATTATTGGCTACGAAGCCTGGCGTCAGTTAGGTTTTGAAGGCGCATAGCGAACAGACTGACAGACAAAAAACGCCCCCTACCAATAGGGGGCGTTTTTATTCGCGAGCGCGTTGCTATTGGCTATTTAACCGCACAACGAATTACGCTTTTTTCGCTTCACCGGCGGCTTTCGCGATTGCAGCAAAGCCTGCAGCGTCAAGCGCGGCACCGCCAACCAAGGCGCCGTCGATATCCGGCATCGCGAACAGCTCTGCGGCATTTCCAGCTTTGACCGAACCGCCGTACTGGATGACCACTTTGCTTGCGACGTCTTCGCTGTAAGACGCAATGTGCTTACGGATGGCAGCATGAATGTCTTGCGCTTGCTGAGCGGTTGCCGCTTTACCGGTGCCGATTGCCCAGATTGGCTCATAAGCAATGATCGCACCGTTTAGCGCTTCAACGCCTTGAGATTGGATCACAGCGTCAAGCTGGCGAGAACACACCGCCAGGGTTTCGCCCGCTTCGTTTTGTGCGTCAGACTCACCGATACAAAGTACTGGCGTGAGGCCATTTTCTTTCAAGAAAGCGAATTTTTTCGCCACAAACTCGTCAGATTCTTGGTGATATTCACGACGCTCTGAGTGGCCGATAATAATATGGGTTGCACCAAAATCTTTCAGCATGTCGGCAGAGATATCACCGGTGAATGCACCGCTATTGTTGGTATCAACGTTTTGCGCACCCAACTTAATGGCGCTGTCAGCCAGCAGTTGTTCGGCTTGTGCCAGATACATCACCGGTGGTGCGACGGCAACGTCAACGCTTTCAACGTCTTTGAGTTCAGCATTAAGGCCGTTAAGCAGTTCAGTGACCATGGCTTTGCTGCCATTGAGTTTCCAGTTACCCATTACCAATGGACGGCGCATAGGAGTTCCTCCGCGGTTTAGTTGATTTGAAGTCAAAAGATGTAAAGAAGGTAGTCTATTGTAGCGCGGCCTTCTCTGTTTAAAATCATAGAATGGCGAGAATGTCCTCGTTTTTACCCGTTTTGCGCGCAAAAGGGAACCTTCAGGTAGTAAAATTTCATCATTATTGCGTCAATGGGGCGGCCAAAGTGTGACAGAGGTGCTCGTGATGGCGACTATCTTGCGGCATGATGCAGGTTTGTGTTTTCAACGGAGTGAAACAATGCCTCATTTGGTGATGGAATACACCGACGCGTTAGCAGAGCGTGTGAACATTGATCAGCTGGTGGATGATCTGCACCAAGCGGCGATCGCGACCGATTGTTTTGACCCTGACGCGCTCAAATCTCGCGCTGTTCCATGCGCCGTTTGGCGTGTCGGCGCGCAAGCCGATCGCGGCGAGTTTGTGCATGTCGAGTTTCGCTTACTGGCTGGACGCAGTGATCAACAAAAACAGCAAATCAGTGACGCATTAACCGGGCCGCTGCGTGAGCATGCAGGCCATGTCACCAGCCTAACGGTGGAAGTCCGTGACATGGATACCACCAGTTATCGCAAGTGGGTCGGGCCCAATCATGCACTATGAGTGGCTCAATCGGTTTATCTCGATTGCGTTGGCGATGTGGGGGCGTTGGCTGTTTGTCCCACTTTAAATTCCATGATGTCCGCTTGGTGGCTGCGCAAGGCGTCTGGGTTGGTAAACGCAGTCGAAAAGCGCGAATACTGACGAGTCAGTGCTTGGAAGAGCATCATGTTGACGTGTAATGGATTTTTACCATGATCAATCATGCGATTAATATGGCTTAACATGGCATGGAGCTGTGGCTGAGTGGCGTGGGACGCATTGGCGATCACCTCTTCGCTCATCTTAAGCCGTAATGTTTCTAATGCACGAGGGTCGGTCTGGGCCAACGCCGCTAACTCATCAAAAGAAGGAAGGGTCTTCATCGCATACTCCTTACGCGTCGTCGGCCGCGTGGCCATGTTACCAAAGCGTTAAAGTAACTATGAGTCGGGGTTTGCCAGGGATCAAACTTGCGCTGTCTGGCTAAGCTAGCGCCGTGGATAGAGAGATGGACGACGTGTTGAGTAATCAATTGAATCAACGTCGTTTTTCTGGGATTATTTTTGTGGATAAAAATGCCCCGCTTTACCGTATGCGTATCAGCAAAGCAGGGGGAGGAATTACCAGTAATGCTCAGTGGTCACATTCCCGGGCTTGCGGCGTAAGTTTTTACTGAGGCCTTTTCCTTCCAGCAGTGTTTTCACTTCTTTTACCATGGCTGGGTTGCCACATAACATCACCTGGCTGTGCTCGGACGTCAGAGGCAGACCAACCACGCGTTCGAGCAATCCGTCTTCGAGCGCGTGTGTTACCCGACCTGATAAGGCGCCAGCTATAGGCTCGCGACTAACAAAAGGCTGAACCACCAGTTGGTCAGGGTATTTTTCTGCCAGTGCGTTAATGCGTGCTTGATAGGTTAAATCGGCAGCAAAACGTACCGCATGGACCAAGATAATTTTGCGAAAACGTGACCAGACATCGCCTTGCTCCATCAGCGAAATATAAGGGCCGATGGCTGTCCCCGTGGCAAACATCCAGAGGTGTTGACCTTGTGGTACTTCATCTAGGGTAAAGTAGCCGGCTGGATCTTGGGTAATCATCACGTTATCACCCGGCTCGAGCGCGTGAAGGCGTGGTGACATCAGGCCGTCAGCCACACGTGTCGCATACACTTCTAAGTATTTACTTTGTGGAGGATTCACAAACGAATAGGCGCGCTGGATCAGTTTGCCATCGATCTCCATCCCTAGCTTTGTGAATTGGCCTGCCGTAAAGGGCGCGACAGGGGCGGATAACACCAGGCTGAAGAGATCCTTCGTCCAATGTTGGTTCTCCACGACATCAGCCTTGATCCAAGTGGCCATATTACCTCCTCACGTTTTATCTCCAATGCGATAAGTGCAGCGATGCTGTCCTGAAACAATGTGTTCTTCACGTTCCACCCGATAGCGGTCGCCCAGTAAGTGTCGAAATAACTGGATTTCTGAGCGACATAGCGCAGGACAGGTTTTCGCTGCTTGACAGATAGGGCAGTGATGTTCAATCAACATATAGTCAGCGCCGTCTCGATGGAGCTCGGCCATATACCCCTCGCTCTCTCTAAGATACGCCAAGGTTTGCAATTTAGCCTCTAAATTATCGCAATCTTTGAGCGCATCTTGGTATTGGGCGAAGGTGGCAGCTTCACGTTGGGCGATCACTTTTGCGACCCCTTGGTCGCCAAAAACCTCTTGCACCGAATCGATCAAGGTGACGGATAAATCATGATGACTATCCGCAAACCGTCGGTGTCCGGTGGCGGTTAAAGACCAGTGGCGTGTAGGCCGGCCAACTTTGGCGCGGATATCTTCAAAATCCACCAAGCCATCACGCTCAAGGCTTTGTAAATGCTGACGCACGCCCATGGTGGTCATATTCAGATTATCCGCTAAGACTTTTGCACTGACACGGCCTTCGCGCTTTATGGTGTCTAAAATGCGGTCAGTGGATTTCATCGTCCGGACCTCGATTACCCCAATTGCAAATGTGCGAACGCATACTCACAATTAAATAAAGTAAAATATTTATAAAAGGGTAATCGAAATCAATAGATTTGACCAGTCAGAAGCTGCATTCATCAATGTGGAGATTATAAGATGTGCGGTTTGATCGCTTCATCTTTACGGCTTAAATAGTGGGTCGAGCGAATACGGCGAATGGTCCGACATTGACCACGTACCACTAGGGTTTCTGTCGTGGCCAGATCGCCCTGTCGGCTGATCCCATCAAGTAGGTCGCCTTTGGTGATGCCGGTCGCGGCGAAGACAACATTATCGCTACTGGCCATCTGTGACAGCGTGAGGACTTGGCGGGCTTGAATCCCCATTTGTTGACAACGGGCCAGTTCTTGCTCTCCGTAAACACGGTTTTCTGGGGTGTCACCTTTCACATCGTGTCGAGGGAGCAAACGGCCTTGCATGTCCCCGCCTAGTGCACGGATCACGGCCGCAGAGACGACCCCCTCTGGCGCTCCGCCGATCCCAACCATGACATCCACTTCACTTTCTGGCATGCAGGTTAGAATAGAAGCAGCTACATCACCATCTGGAAAGGCGAATACTCGGATCCCTTGCGCTTGCATACTGGCAATAATGGCATCATGACGAGGTTTTGCTAAGGTGGCAACGACGAGGGTGTCGAGGGTTTTTCCGAGCGCAATGGCGACATTCTTGAGGTTTTCAAGCAGGGGCTTATTGAGGTCAATCATACCTTTGGCGCCAGGCCCCACCACTAATTTTTCCATGTACATATCTGGCGCTTTTAAAAAGCTGCCCTTTTCTCCAGCGGCCAGCACTGCCAAGGCATTGGCCTGACCCATTGCTGTCATGCGTGTGCCTTCAATCGGATCAACGGCAATATCAACCGCTTCACCGCCCAAGCCGACTTGCTCGCCAATATATAGCATGGGGGCATCGTCGATTTCCCCTTCACCGATGACGACTTCACCGTCAATCTCGGTCAGGTTTAGCAAGGTACGCATTACCTCAACCGCTGCGCCATCGGCTGCGTTTTTGTCCCCTCTTCCCAACCACTTATAACCCGCGAGAGCGGCGCCTTCGGTGACGCGAGAAAAAGCCAATGCGAGATCACGTTTCATGAGTACTCCGGAATGTCAGCCACATTAAGACAGGCGTTAGCCTAATTTGCGCGCAGTTTACCAGAAATAGAAAACGTTTGCGTGACGAGAGCGGCGGTGATTTTTATCTTCGCAGTGCGATAGTTGGCGAAGTCGCTGCATTTTTGCGCACTTGTCCATGCATAGGTAGTGAGAATAGTGGCAGTCTGACACCACCTGAGTACAATAAAGTCGGGGTGCACACCTGTTGCACGGGTTACTGCCGGATAAGCAGTAACGGGATCAATCGTCAGAAATAAGGTGGCCTTGATGTCATTGGAAGTATTAGAACAACTCGAAGCTAAAGTACAAATGGCGGTGGATACGATTTCGCTGCTACAAATGGAAATCGAAGAGCTCAAAGAAAAGAACGGGTCGCTGGAGCAAGATGCAGTGGCTGAAAAAGAAAGCCGTGAGCAATTAGCGCAAGAAAACGCCAAGTTAAAAGAAGAGCAAGAAGCTTGGCAGAATCGTATCCGTAGCTTACTCGGTAAGATCGAGAGCGTTGAATAAACCAAAAACAGAGCCGATGGGCTCTGTTTTTTATCGGTCAACTGACGCTACTAATCCTCGTCGAGATCATCGTCTTCTTCGTCGACTTCAGTGATGCTGAGCGGATCCGGCGATAAGATGACGCCAGTGGTGTCCGCATAGACATGGTCATCCGGCAAAAAGGTGACGCCGCCAAAGTTCACGGGGACGTCGGTTTCACCGGTACCTTGTTCATCAGCGCCCACTGGGATAGAGGCCAAGGCCTGGATACCTATGTCGATTTCATCGATGGTATCCACGTCGCGCACGCAGCCATAGACAATCATGCCAGCCCAGTCGTTATCTGCCGCGAGCTGTGCAATCTCGCCATCAATTAAGGCGCGACGTAACGAGCCACCGCCATCGATCAACATAATTCGCTGCTCGCCGTCTTGCTCGGCCATCTCGCGAATTAAGCCTGTATCTTCGAAGCATTTTACCGTGGTAATTTGGCCACCAAACGAGCTGCGGCCCCCATAAGAGCTAAACATTGGCTCCACGACATCCACTTGGTCGAGGTACATGTCGCATAGTTCCGAGGTATTGTATTCCATAGTCTAACTTCTTGTTGAGGCAGAAAAAGGCTGGCAAGCTTGCGCTGCCAACATGGCAAGTCCAAGTATAACGGGGCAATAAGGGTTTGCAATGACAAAGCGGCTAATCTGTGTCTTTATTAGACTAACAGCATCCCAGTCATAAATAGCCCATTAGTCACTAAGGCGCAGCGCACCATGTTGCCCATCATTGGCCGAAGCGCGTTCGCATTCGCCGTTTGATACACTTCGCGTCCGTGGCGAACCAATAAGGGCACACTCGCCAAGAACAACCATCCCAGCCAAGCTTGTAAGGTCAACGCGGCAAATAATGAGTAACAAACAATCGCACCGGCAAGTAGGATGACATGGTACTGCCGGCCTCGCTCGGGACCCAAGCGCACGACCAGGGTGTGTTTGCCACAAGCACGATCATTATCAATGTCTCGTAAGTTGTTGATGTTGAGCACGCCGACAGCCAGCAATCCGCATGCTGTCGCAGGCAAGATCACTAGCGAGTCAATCTGTCCAACTTGCAAATAGTAGGTCCCGGCGACGCCTAACCAACCAAAAAACATCAGCACCGATAAATCACCTAGGCCTCGATAGCCGTAAGGTTTATTGCCGACGGTATAGGTGATCGAAGCGACGATGGCCATCAGGCCGAGCAATAAAAAGCTAATAATATCGGTGGGTTGCTGACAGGCAATCGCGATCAGTCCGCCGCCACTTAACACGGTGAGGGCAATATTGAAGGTCAGGGCGCGGCGCATGGTGGCGAGGCTCACTTTGCCCGATTGGATGGCACGCATCGGACCTAAACGGGTCATGTTGTCCGTGCCTTTTATCGCATCCCCGTAGTCATTAGCAAGATTAGAGAGGATTTGTAAGAATAAAGCGGTGATCAGCGCCATAACACTGATAGACCAAGAGAGGTTGCCTTGCGCTGCGGCGACCGCACTCCCTGATAAAATAGATGTCACGGCCAAAGGCAGCGTTTTGGGTCGCGCAGCATCAAGCCAAATAGCGAGCGTAGGGTGCAGCATAGCGATCCTCGAGACGAAAAAACGATGTCACTATTATTACGCAAGCAGCACAAGGAGTAACGAGTTCGCGACCGAAATCCTGCTTCCTATTGCGCCAGCTCAAGTTTTGATGCAAAAAAGGGCAGCGTTTGCTGCCCTAAGTTCGATAGTTGACGTGTCGTGACTACAGGATAAACCGACTTAAGTCTTCGTCATCCACCAGCTCTTCGAGGTGGCTACGGACGTATTCTGCGTCAACCACAACCTGTTGACCGGCGCGTTCACTGGCTTCGTATGAGACATCTTCCATCAGTCGCTCCATCAAGGTATGCAGACGACGCGCACCGATGTTTTCGGTTTTCTCATTGACTCGCCACGCCGCGGAAGCTAGCTCATCAATACCGCTTGGCTCAAAGCTCAAGTCAATCTCCTCGGTTTTGAGTAGTGCCGAGTATTGCTGGGTCAGTGAGGCGTTCGGCTCGGTAAGAATCCGTTTGAAGTCATTGGTTGACAATGCTTCTAGCTCGACGCGGATCGGGAGACGGCCTTGTAGTTCCGGGATCAAGTCTGACGGACGTGAGACCTGAAATGCACCAGAGGCAATAAACAGGATATGATCGGTTTTGATCATGCCATGCTTGGTTGAGACCGTACTGCCTTCAACTAACGGTAAGAGATCACGCTGTACACCTTCACGTGATACATCGCCACCACTGGTGTTACCCGACTTACAAATCTTATCGATTTCATCCACGAACACGATGCCATTGTTTTCCACCATGTGGATGGCTTGCTCTTTGATTTCTTCTTGATTGACCAGCTTAGCCGCTTCTTCTTCGGTCAGCGCCTTCATTGCGTCTTTGATTTTCATCTTACGCTTTTTAGTGCTGTTGCCGGCAAGGTTTTGGAACATCCCTTGCAGCTGATTGGTCATTTCTTCCATGCCCGGTGGTGACATGATTTCTACGCCCATTTGCGGCGCCGCAACATCGACTTCCACTTCTTTGTCGTCAAGTTTACCTTCGCGTAATTTTTTACGGAAGCTTTGGCGTGTTGACGAATCTTCTTGGGTCGCTTCGTTTTGGCCCCATGCATCACGCGCTGGAGGCAGTAAGATGTCGAGGATACGATCTTCCGCTTGTTCTTCGGCGCGGAATTTGACTTTTTCCATCGCCTGCTGCTGGGTCAGATTCATCGCCACATCCGCAAGATCACGAATAATGGTTTCGACTTCTTTACCCACATAGCCGACTTCGGTGAATTTGGTCGCTTCTACTTTGATAAAAGGCGCATTCGCTAATCGCGCAAGACGACGTGCAATTTCGGTTTTACCGACACCGGTGGGGCCAATCATCAAGATGTTTTTCGGGGTCACTTCCGCACGCAAGTCTTCTGGCAGTTGCATACGGCGCCAGCGGTTTCGCAGTGCGATCGCCACCGCACGTTTGGCATTGTCTTGACCAATAATATGGCGGTCAAGTTCGTGCACGATTTCGCGTGGAGTCATTTCAGACATCACTAATCCTGTTTATTACTCTCGAGTTCTTCAACCGTGTGTTGTTGGTTTGTAAACACACATATATCACCGGCGATGGTTAGCGCTTTCTCTGCAATCTCGCGGGCGTCTAACTCGGTGTTTTCTAACATGGCAACGGCGGCGGCTTGCGCATAGTTACCGCCTGAGCCAATAGCAATCAGATCGCGCTCGGGCTCAACCACATCACCATTACCGGTAATGATTAAGGAAGCGGTTTCATCCGCGACAGCCAGTAGGGCTTCAAGGCGACGCAGCGCGCGATCGGTTCGCCATTCTTTGGCAAGCTCAACGGCTGCTTTGGTTAGGTGCCCTTGGTGGAGCTCAAGCTTACGCTCAAAGCGCTCAAATAAGGTAAAGGCATCTGCGGTACCGCCAGCAAAACCAGCGAGCACTTGGCCGTTATACAAGCGACGAACTTTTCGCGCATTACCTTTCATGACGGTATTGCCGAGCGATACTTGACCATCGCCAGCAATAACCACTTTACCTTCGCGACGGACGGAGACGATTGTAGTCACGGGAACCTCTTTGTTTGTGTCTGGTGCACCAGATGGGTGATTAATCTAGATGGTTGGGTTTTGACGCTGACTTTTCAAGGGGAGAGCGCAATACTTTCCCCGTTCGCTATTCCCAATACCAAATAGCACAAGGTTCGACACCGGCGCGACGCAGCATATTGCGATCTTTCTCTGCTTGGCGCTTGCGCGGGTAAGGGCCAAGCACCACACGATACCAAGTGCCTTTCTCACCAGGGCTTACCTTGATTTGGCTTTCTAGCCCTTGAAACGCAATGATCGCTTTACGCTCATTAGCCTGCCCTTGGCTACGGTAAGCACCGCATTGCATGAGGTAAGGACGGGTCGATTGTGGCAGCGCTTTTGCTTTCACTTCTACTTCCTTGCCTTCCAGCTCTTCGATGTAGCTCCATTTTTCTTTGGGCTTTTTCGGTAGACTTTCTACCTGGCTTTGCGTGGCCGGTTGCGTGTGAGACACGGGGGGAGAAGGGGGTGTCGGTGCATCGGTTTTGCTCAACCAATACAGGCCATAAGCAAACGCACCCACTAAGACAACAGCAAGCAGCGCCCATTTAAATGGGAATCCAGCCCGCGTCTTGGTCGGTTGGCGGCGAGTATTTTTTTTACGCGGCGCTTTGCCACGTTTAACGTAATCACGAGTTGCCACAGCAAATAATCAAATTAAGAAGCCAGTAAAGGGCTCATATTACTGGCTTGAGCCCGTGCTGACTAGTCTTACTACCGAGACGGAGGGGCGACACTCTCACGGATCACCAGCTTGGCGTCCAAAAGCCGGGAGCCAGGGGTCACTTCTCGTCCTTGTAACGTGTTTAGCAGCATCAACATGGCTTGGCGGCCAATGTCATAGCGAGGCTGCGAAACGGTCGTGAGTGGTGGATCGCAATACTCGGCGAATTGGATATCATCAAAACCAACAATGGAGATATCTTGCGGGACCCGCATGCCTAAACGTTTCGCTTGTTGCATCGCGCCAACGGCCATGACATCGCAGTGACAGAATACCGCAGTGGGTGGCTCAGGCAGTGAGAGCAAGTTGGTGATGGCACGCGCTCCGGAGGCAAAACTAAAGTCACCGACGACGCTATACGCTGGATTGATGGTGATCCCCGCTCGATGTAACGCTTGCTGATACCCTTGTGAGCGGAACTGCGTTAATGCTGTCTCCGGTACGCCGGTAATGTTAGCAATCCGAGTATGGCCGACTTGGGTGAGATAATTAACCGCTTCAAAGGCAGCGGTAAGGTTATCGATATGAACCGTCGGTAATTCCAGATCGGGCGCATATTCACAGGCCATGACCAGTGGCGGTAAGTTTTTTTGCTCAGGCTTGCTGACATCAAAAGGGACGTCGGAGCCAAGCAGCAGCATGCCATCCGCTTGTTTAGTAAACACCAGATTGACGAATGAATTTTCACGGTGGTGTTGCTGGGCACTGTCACCCAGTAGAACTAGGTAGCCATGTTCCATGGCGGCTTCTTCAATGCCGCGAATAATCTCACTGAAGTAGGGATCACAAATGTCCGGTACAATAGCGACGATGGTTTTTGATTCATTGCGACGCAAGTTACGCGCAAGTGAATTAGGGGAATAACCAGCTTCAACCACAGCATGTTCAACTTTTTTACGCGTGCTGGCTGACACCTTCTCTGGGTTCATCAGCGCGCGCGATACCGTTGCTGTGGATACACCGGCAATGTGGGCAACGTCCTTCATTGTCGCCATAATGACAGTCCTCTTGTTATCTATATTGTGAGATCAAACAGTTATTAGCTCATCTGACCTGTTTTCTTAGCCAATTGCGGCCCTATTTTACCTATGCTTGTCCAATTTAAATACGGACAAGCTAACACTTATTGCAATGAAAGTGTGACTTGTGTCGACTTACGGCAAGGGAGTATTAAGAAAGGTCTTGCGGCTCGACATCTAAAGACCAACGTACTTTGCGCGAAAGGGGTAATTGATGGATTGCAGGAAGAGCCACCGTTAGCCACTGCTGCATCACTTTTCGACTTGGGGCTTGGATTAATAATTGCCAGCGATAACGGCCCGCGCGTTTGGCCATCGCTGCGGGCATAGGGCCCATGACATGGCTTTCATCGTGTTGAATGGGGGAGGCAGCGAGCGTTTGACGTACTTGTTGTAAAAACTGCTGCACACTGTTTTCTTCATGGCCTTCGGCGCGAAATAAACTTAAGAACGTATAGGGCGGAAGCCAAGCTTGGCGGCGTTCAGTGAGCGCCGACTCCGCAAAGGCTTGATAGCCTTTGTGTACCAGCGATTGGATCAGGCTGTGCTCGGGATGGTGCGTTTGTAATAGCACCGTCCCTGGCTTGCTGGCGCGACCGGCGCGGCCGGCGACTTGCACCATCAGTTGCGCCAACCGTTCAGGCGCGCGAAAGTCATTACTAAACAAGGCACCGTCGACATCAACTAACGCCACTAGGGTGACATTGGGAAAATGATGGCCCTTAGCGAGCATTTGTGTGCCCAGTAGGATCTGATATTCGCCCTTTTCTATGCCATTAAGGTAGGTTTCCAAGCTGCCCTTACGGCGGGTATTGTCGCGATCAATACGCACGGTTTTATATTCAGGAAAGAGCTCGCCCAACTGGCTTTCAAGCTGCTCGGTGCCCACGCCGACACTGATTAACTGGGTGGAGCCACAATCGTGACACTGGTGCGGAACGGGTTTTTGGTGGCCACAATGATGACAACGCAATTCTTGCTGTTGCTGGTGAAGGGTATAGTAAGCATCACAACGTTGACAATTCGCGAGCCAGCCACACTCGTGGCACATCATGGCGGGCGCATAGCCACGGCGATTTAAAAACAACATGACCTGATTGCCTTGTTGTAGGTGCTGGCGCATTTCGGCGATCAACGGCGCGGATAATCCAGCGTCGAGGTAATGGCCCTTAATATCGAGTATTCCCTGACGTGCGGTCACCGCATTACCTGGACGCTGAGTCAGCTTGAGGTACTGATATTTACCGGTTTTTGCGTTATGCAAGCTTTCCAAAGAGGGGGTGGCAGAACCGAGTATCACCGGCACTTTTTCTTCATGACCACGCATAACCGCTAAGTCTCGGGCATGATAACGAAAGCTATCTTGCTGTTTATACGAGGGGTCATGCTCTTCGTCAATAATGATAATGCCTAAATTAGCCATCGGCGTGAACAGGGCAGACCGTGTACCAATGACGATTGCTGCTTGATTCTCGCGCGCGGCTAACCAGGCTTTTAGTCGATCGTTATCATTTAAGCCTGAATGCATCACGGTTACCGGGACATGAAAGCGGCGCTCAAACCGGCGAATGGTTTGTGGGGTGAGGCCGATTTCTGGTACCAAAATTAAGGCTTGTTCACCGCGAGCAAGCACAGGTTCGAGCACGTTTAGGTAGACCTCTGTCTTCCCTGAACCGGTGATCCCCTCGAGTAAAGCACAAGCAAAACCGTCATTGGCATTGATGGTGGCAACCGCCATCGCCTGTTCATGGTTGAGTGCCGGTTTGTCTTCGGTGACGGCAAAATGCGGTTGCCAGGCTTGAGCGTTTAGCGGTGGTGTGTAGGGGGCTATCCAACCTTTTTTGGCCAGGGTTTTTAGCACCGGTGCGCCGATGTCTTGTTCGATCAAGTCGGCATGGGTGGCAGGGCCGTGTGTGAGCAACTGCAACACCCGAGCTTGTTTAGGGGCACGGCTCAGGCCCGAGAGGGGTTGGTTTTGTCCTGACTCGGTAATTTGCCACCATTTTTGCTGTTGTAATGCCGCAGGGCGTCCTTTTCGAAGCAGGGTTGGCATCACAGCGCCCATCGCATCCCCTAGCGGATGATGATAAAAGCGGCTTGCCCAGTGGAGTAAATGATAGACGCCGGGCGTCCAAACCGGTTGGGTATCCAATACGGCATCGAGCACCTTGAGTTGGCTCGCGTCCACACTGGCGGTTGCGGATAAGCCGGTGACAATGCCAACCTTGTGCTGGCGGCCAAAGGGCACTTTTACCCGCCCACCGATGATGGGATGTTGATTCTCACCGATTCGGTAATCAAAAGTTTTCGCTAACGGGACCGGTAGGGCCACCTGAGCAAACTGTTCCATCACAACATCTTATTGACCAGAAGGGGGCTCAGTGTAACGGTTCGCCTTCGGTTGGCAAAGCCTTGTTGTACGGTGACGCGGCGTGGTGATTGCACAAAAAAGTTGCGAAACCGAGGGGGCTTGATTAGAATTGCGCGCCTTAGAAAATATTTGTTAACGACGTGTGGTGCCCGGCTTAGGATCGGGAGAGCGACACGGCCTTTAAAATGAGGTTATCCCTATGAAAGCTGGTATCCATCCAGAGTACAAAGCCGTCACAGCAAAATGCTCTTGCGGTAACGAATTTGCGTTCAGCACAACCCTAGGTAAAAACATCAACCTAGACGTGTGTGACAAATGTCACCCATTCTACACCGGTAAGCAGCGTATCCTTGATGCTGGTGGCCGTGTTGATCGCTTTAAGAAACGTTTCGGTGCCCTTAGCAGCAAAAAATAAGCAGCTATTGACCGAATATAGAGAAGGGACGCATCAGCGTCCCTTTTTTTGATCGTATCGTCCTAGTATTCGGACAACAGGTCCGAGCATCATCGCGAATACGGCGTTAGTACTGGTGGACGTTTCCCCGCTGCGTTACCATCTTTACCCTTATACAAACCTTTCCTGTGTGGTTTGTAGAGTGTCTGGCTAATATCGGTCATCCTTCCCTGCCGGTATTGGTTACCCCTTCACGATAATAACTAGGAAAACGACATGTCGGACGATAAACGCCAGCAAGCGCTGGATTATCATGCATACCCTACACCCGGAAAAATCTCTGTCGAACTCAGTAAGCCTGCTGATTCAGCGGCGGATCTTGCTCTCGCCTACAGCCCAGGCGTTGCTGAACCTGTGCGTGAAATAGCCCAAGATGCGGATGCCGTATATCGCTATACCGGTAAAGGCAATATGGTTGCGGTGATCTCAAACGGCACCGCGATTTTGGGGTTAGGGAATTTAGGGCCGATGGCGTCAAAGCCTGTCATGGAAGGCAAAGCGTTATTGTTCAAGCGTTTTGCCGGCTTGGACTCGATCGACATTGAAGTTAAACACCGCACCATCGATGAGTTTGTTGATACCGTAGCCAATATTGCTGACACCTTTGGCGGTATCAACCTTGAAGATATCAAAGCCCCAGATTGTTTTGAGATCGAAAAGCAGCTGATTGAACGCTGTGAAGTGCCTGTCTTCCATGATGATCAACATGGTACCGCGATTGTCACTGCTGCGGGGATGCTTAACGCGCTCGAGTTGCAAGGCAAAGATATTGGTGAAGCCACCATCGTGTGTCTCGGTGCGGGTGCCGCTGCGGTGGCCTGTATGGAGCTATTGATTAAATGTGGCGCCCAGCGCGAAAAGATTTACATGCTGGATCGCAAAGGGGTGATTCACACCCGTCGTGATGACATTAACAAGTATAAGCAGCTGTTTGCCAATAACACGGATAAGCGTACCCTCGAAGATGTGATTGAAGGTGCGGATCTCTTTGTTGGCGTATCAGGCCCGGATTTGCTCTCGCCTGAGGCATTAAAACTGATGGCGGATAAGCCTGTCGTGTTTGCCTGCTCAAACCCAGATCCTGAAATTAACCCAGAGGTTGCGCACCAAGTCCGGGATGATCTGATCATTGGAACGGGGCGTTCGGATTACCCGAATCAGGTGAATAACGTCTTGTGTTTCCCGTTTATTTTCCGGGGAGCATTAGATGTGCGTGCCAGTGAGATTAATGATGCGATGAAGTTGGCCGCCGTTGAAGCGATTCGTGGTTTGGCGAAAGAGCCTGTACCACAATCGGTCTTAGATGCCGCGGGCTTGTCTTCACTCAGTTTTGGCCCGGATTACATCATTCCCAAGCCGATGGATGCCCGTTTACTGCCCAAGGTAGCACGTGCCGTGGCGCTTGCGGCCGTCGAAACCGGCGTAGCCCGTATTGAGATGCCAGACAACTATATGTTGTAAAGAAAACATGTTGTAAAGAAAATATGTTGTAAGTAGAACATGTTATAAGTCGAAAACAGTGTCTTACCATAAAAAAACCGCCGATGGCGGTTTTTTTGTTTAGTATTCACTGTCGTCAAACTCAATACCCAACTCTTCCATGATCCGACGTGCCTCGGCAGGAATGCTATCGGGTTTATCCTTACGGATGTCGTCATCGGTTGGCAGAGGCTGCCCGGTATAGGCATGTAAAAATGCCTCACACAATAGCTCACTGTTGGTCGCATGACGCAGGTTATGAACCTGACGGCGAGTGCGCTCATCAGTAAGAATTTTTAATACTTTAAGTGGGATAGAGACGGTGATCTTCTTTACCTGCTCTTTCTTTTTACCATGTTCGGCATACGGATTAATGTAATCGCCGTTCCACTGCGCCATGTCTCACCTATCTTGATTATGGAATACCCAGAATGATGCTGCGGAGATTTTAGCTATATTAACCGCCACATGCAAAGGTGTTTAGACGTCTAGAAGTGTTGACGTCCCAAAAGCGCCGAGGTAAAGTAGTATGATGACGACTGGATCACGTAAACCGTGCCAGCGCAACAAGAGCAAGGATGAACCATGACAGGTAAAAAAACCGACACCATTGCCGTTCGAACAGGAATTGGCACTGACACGCAACATCATGCGGTTGTGCCGCCTTTGTATTTATCAACCAACTATCGTTTTCCTGCTTTTGGCGACGTTCCCACTTATGATTATGCCCGTGGGGGCAATCCAACTCGAGCTCAGTTAGAGCAAGCGTTAACGGAACTGGAAGGCGGAGCCGGTGCCGTGGTGACCAACTGTGGGATGGCAGCCATTAACTTGGTGTTGTCTTTACTGGATGCAGGGGATCATATTGTTGCACCGCACGACTGTTATGGTGGTACCTATCGCTTGTTAGAGTCACGCGCCAAGCAAGGGATTTGGCAGGTCAGTTTTGTCGATCAATCTGATCACCAGGCGTTAACCGCTGCGCTGGCAAAACAGCCGAAACTGGTGTTAGTTGAAACACCCTCTAATCCGCTATTGCGTGTGGTCGATATTGCTAAAATCTGCCAACAGGCCCACCAAGTGGGGGCATGGGTGGTGGTCGATAACACCTTTTTATCGCCAGCACTCCAACAGCCTTTTTCACTGGGTGCGGACATCATCGTGCATTCCACTACTAAATTTATTAATGGTCACTCTGATATTGTCGGTGGCGCTGTAGTGGCGAAGACGCCTGAATTGGCTGCAACATTAGCGTGGTGGGGCAACTGCTTGGGCGCGACAGGCAACGCCTTTGACAGTTATATGACATTGCGAGGGTTGCGTACCTTGGGCGCTCGGGTTAAACAACATCAGCAAAATACGCAAGCGGTATTAACCTATTTGCAAACAGTCCCTGCGGTGCGGCAACTCTACTATCCCGGTTTGGCGACACATCCAGGCCATGAGATTGCCGCCCGTCAGCAGTTTGGATTTGGTAGTATGCTCAGCCTCGAGCTGGACACGGACTCCGCTGGGATCGCACGTTTTATTGAAGGCTTATCTTTATTTGCGCTTGCCGAGTCGCTGGGCGGGGTAGAAAGTCTGGTCACGCATCCAGGGTCAATGACCCATCGTGCGATGAGTGATGACGCGCAAGCCGAGGCTGGCATTACCCGGACGTTGTTGCGTTTTTCTATTGGACTAGAAGACGCAGAAGACTTAGTGGCCGATTTGGCGCATGCCTTCGCCCATTTAGCTAACCAGTAAAACCGATTGCTATAGGTGTTGCTGTCATAGCACGCCGCTTTATTGATATTTATTGAGACCAAGAGAGACCTCGCCATGCACGCGCAACCGATGGACACCGCCCCCGAATCACAACGCCAATTGCATAAATTTGGTGGCAGCAGTTTAGCGAGCCCAGATTGTTATCGCCGTGTGGTCGATGTGCTGACGGCGCATGCAAAGGCGCACGACTTAATTGTGGTCTCTGCGGCGGGGAAAACGACCAATCAGCTCATTGCTTGGCTCGCTCAACTGGGCAAAGATGGCCGGTTGGCGCATGAGACCTTGCAAGGCGTCCGTGCCTTTCAGCAAGACTTGATTGAAAATCTGATCAACGGTGATCACAAACAACAGTTGGTTGATGCCTTATCTGCTGACATCGCGACGATCGCGTCGCTCGGGGAGACAGCGCTGAGCGACAGCGTACAAGCCGATGTGCAAGGGTTCGGAGAGGTTTGGTCGGCGCGTTTATTAGCTGCGCTGCTTAATCAGCAGTGTCGTCAGGCGGTGATGTTGGACTCGCGCCACTGTTTACGCGCGGAACGTGCGGCTCAACCTGAGGTCGATCGCGGCGCATCATGGCCACTGTTACGGCAGCAACTTTCTCAGCACACGCAATCTCACGTCGTTATTACGGGGTTTATGGCGCAAAATCAAGCTGGGGAAACCGTACTTTTGGGGCGTAACGGGTCAGATTATTCGGCCACGGTGCTCGGTGCGTTAGCGGGGGTCCGCCGCGTGACTATATGGAGTGATGTTGCCGGTGTATACAGCGCGGATCCACGCCATGTCGATAATGCTTGCTTGTTACCCTTAATCCGATTGGATGAAGCAGGCGAATTGGCACGCTTGGCGGCGCCCGTGCTTCATAGCCGTACTTTACAGCCTGTGGCGCAAAGTGCGACCGATCTGACCTTACGTTGTACCCAGGCCCCCGACAGTGGCTCGACCCATATAGAGCGTGTACTGGCTACCGGACGCGGGGCAAAAATCATTACATCTTTGGATGATGTGTGCCTATTGCAGTTTGATGTCGCCCGCGGGCAAGATTTTCAGGCAATTAAACAAGAGTTGAGCCGTATCCTCTCTCAGCTGAAAGTGCAACCACTGGCGACGGATTATCAAGATGATCAGTATCGTATCTTACTGGCCTTTACGGCGGAGGTCGTGGCCTCGGTCATGGCCCAGATCCAGGATGCCGGGCTATCCGCGGAGTTGAAGCTGCGCGAAGGGTTTAATATGGTTGCTGCCGTCGGAGCCGGCGTGGTCAATAATCCCGTGCACTGTCATGGTTTTTATCAGCAGCTGAAGTCACAGCCTGTAGAGTTTATCAGTGAATCTGCATCTGGACTGAGCATGGTGGCGATTTTGCGTCAGGTGCATACGCCTGCCCTTGTGGCCAGCTTACATGATGCGCTGTTCCAAGCCCAACGTCGCATTGGCTTGGTGTTGGTAGGGAAAGGAAATATTGGCGCGCGTTGGCTCAGCTTGTTTGCCGAGCAAAAATCGCACCTCGAAAAGCGTCATGGCAAGGAGGTGTCGCTGATTTCGGTGGTAGATAGTCGTAATCAATGGTTAGATTTTGCTGGCATCGATCCAATGCAGATCAGGGATGACTTTGATGACAATGGCACGCCATACTTTGATGATGAATGGTTAACACGCTTATTGAATCATCCTTATGATGATGTGGTGATTTTGGATGTCACGGCCAATACCTCACTGGCAGCTCTCTATCCGCGTCTCGCCGAGCATGGTTTTCATTTAATCTCCGCCAACAAAGAAGCCGGCGCGGCACCGGCCGAACAATACCATGCGATTCAACATGCGTTTGCGAAAACGGGGCGCCATTGGTTATATAACGCCACGGTAGGCGCTGGGCTGCCGATTAACTATGCGGTTCAAGACTTACGTGAAAGCGGTGATCATATCCTCGCACTCTCAGGGATCTTTTCCGGTACGTTATCCTGGCTTTTTTTGCAATTCACCGGCGAGGTCCCGTTCAGTGCTTTACTTGAACAGGCATGGCAGCAAGGGCTAACTGAACCTGATCCGCGTGACGATCTGTCGGGTGCCGACGTGGTGCGTAAATTAGTGATTCTCGCAAGGGAGGCGGGCCTGTCATTGGAGCCCGAGCAGGTCAAGGTTGAGTCACTGATACCGCCAGCGCTGCAATCTTTGTCGTTAGATGCGTTTCTCGATAACGCCCATCAAATGGATGCGTGTTTACAGGATCGATTGGAAATAGCGCAGCAAGATCGCGCCGTGTTGCGCTATGTGGCGCGTCTAGAAGCCAATGGTAATGCGCAGGTGAGCTTAGAAACCTTACCGAGTGAGCATCCGCTGGCGCATCTACTGCCCTGTGATAATGTGTTTGCGATTGAAAGCCAATGGTATCGTGAAAATCCATTAGTGATCCGCGGACCGGGGGCGGGGCGGGATGTCACCGCTGGGGCGATACAATCTGATCTGAATCGCTTAATTGGGCGTCTTCACTAATGTCCTTTTAGTAAACGTGATCTTCGCAAACGTGAAAGCTGTCTTACTCCACATAAGACAGCTTTTTTTATCTGAAGATCACGTTATATGACGCGCTTTTGGCTGCTGCTCTCGGTGGCTTCCTGCATGTTGACTATCTTCATAATACTATGAGTTCTTTTCATGGCTGAGATCGTTGACATTTCACCCAGATAACGACAATCTTTAGACATATGGACGTCTAAACGTATAAACCAAAAACGCACATCATCGCGAATAAAACCGGTTGCAGGGAGAGGGTATGAGCTATACGCACGCAGGCCACATTGATGCACTTAATCAGAATATTGCCGACTTAGACGGTGATATTAACGTCTCATTTGAGTTTTTTCCGCCCAGCACGCCCAGTATGGAAGAAACCCTCTGGAATTCCGTGCACCGCCTCAAAGGGCTTAAACCTAAGTTTATGTCAGTGACTTATGGCGCCAATTCTGGTGAGCGTGATCGCACCCATGACATCGTGAAAAGTATTCATGATCAAACGGGGGTCGCGGCGGCGCCCCATCTAACCTGTATCGATGCCACTGAAGATGAGCTGCGCCATATTGCCCGTGACTACTGGCAAAATGGTATTCGTGACATTGTGGCTTTGCGCGGAGACTTACCGTCGCCGGAGAAAAAGCCGACTATGTATGCGGCTGACTTGGTGCGGTTGCTCAAAGAAGAACATGACTTTGATATTTCTGTCGCCGCTTATCCTGAAGTGCACCCGGAAGCGAAAAGTGCGCAAGCGGATCTCATTAATCTGAAACGGAAAGTCGATGCCGGTGCCAGTCGTGCCATTACCCAGTTTTTCTTTGATGTGGAAAGCTACCTACGTTTTCGTGACCGCTGTGTGGCGGCGGGGATTGATGTCGAGATTGTGCCGGGGATTTTGCCCGTCTCCAACTTTAAGCAAGCTTCTCGGTTTGCGCAAATGACGCATGTGCGTGTCCCACAGTGGATGCACAAACAGTATCAAGGTCTTGAGGATGACCCTGTGACCCGGCAGATGGTCGGTGCCTCGATTGCTATCGATATGGTGCGCGTACTCAGCCGTGAAGGGGTAAAAGATTTTCATTTTTATACCCTCAACCGGGCCGAATTGACCTATGCACTTTGCCATACTTTGGGGGTTCGCCCATTGGCTGTCGCACCTTAGCTAAACCGTTAAACCGCTAAACCGCCAAACCGCCAAACCGGTTTACCTTTAGCCAAAAAAAGCGCCCCGTTTCGTGGGGCGCCTAGGTTGCGAGTTGTGTTTATTGTTCTGATTAGGCGCTGGCGGCCAGTATAGTAAGCTCATCGCGCACTTCTTGCGCCCAGGCCATCCAAGCGCGACGTTGATGAATGCTGCGTCGTAATGCTAATCGCATGAGGCGTTGTTGTTGCGTTAATGATGTGGATTGACCGTAATCACGCTGCTCAAGCAGAGCATAATGATTAAGTAGTTGTTGTGATTCCGCAATCAAGTTATTGATATGCTCGAGCATCGGCGCGGGATCCAAGACCTCACAGCTGAGTAGGCGTGCGACGTACTCGTCGCGAGGCGGGGCCAGCTTAGGCGCTTGGATAAACCACGCCTCTAACACCTCGGTGCCGACAGGGGTGATGGCATAGACTTTTCTATCTGGTTTGCCGACTTGCGGCTCAAGTCGATAGGTCACAGCACCTCGCTCGGCGAGCTTAGTCAGTTCACGATATACCTGTTGATGGCTGGCTTTCCACACATTACTGATAGTGGTAGAAAACGCCTTGGTAATATCATAACCCGTGGCTTCGCAGTTGCTGAGTACCGTCAGTATGACATGGGGAAGTGACATCTTTTATATCCACATTTATTGGTATAACAATCGGTTCGCATGAGTCGCCTATCTCGGGCTATTTTACTGCACTCAATGCTTGTTCAAGGTCGGCAATGATGTCATCAATATGCTCAATGCCGACACAAAGACGGATCATTTCTGGGGTCACCCCGGCCTTCGCTTGCTCTTGCGCATTCAGTTGACGATGGGTGGTAGAGGCGGGATGGCAAGCAAGTGACTTAGCATCACCAATATTGACCAGGCGTTTAAATACATTCAGCGCATCATAAAACTGTACCCCCTCATCAAAGCCACCTTTTAAGCCGAAAGACAGCAGTGATGCGGGCAGTCCACCGCGGATAAGCGACTGGGCACGTTGGTAATGAGGATGAGTTTGTTGACCGGCATAGTTCACCCATGCCACCGCTGGATGACTGGCAAGGTAATCCGCCACCGCTTTGGCATTCTCGCAGTGACGCTCCATACGCAGGCTCAAGGTTTCGAGACCTTGCATCAACATAAAGGCGTTCATCGGCGATAAGGCGGCGCCGCTGTTACGTAAAGGCACGGTACGCGCGCGGGCAATAAATGCCGCCGGGCCAAAGGTATCGCTATAGACCACGCCGTGATACGCCGGCTCGGGCTGTGAAAATTGCGGGAAGCGGGCTTGATGTGCCACCCAATCAAAAGTGCCGCCATCAACGATCATACCGCCTAGGGTGGTGCCATGGCCGCCAATGTATTTGGTTAGCGAGTGCACCACGATATCGGCGCCATGTTCAATCGGTTTGCATAGCACGGGCGTGGCCACGGTATTGTCGACCACCAAAGGGACACCGTGCGCGTGGGCAACCTTGGCAAGACCGGGGATATCGGCAATATTGCCGGCCGGATTACCAACTGATTCGCAATACACCGCTTTGGTATTGGCATCAATCAGCGCTTCAATCGCACTGGCGTCGTCACTTTGGGCAAAACGTACTTCAATGCCTTGTTCGGGGAGCATATGAGCAAACAAGGTATAGGTGCCGCCGTAAAGCTGTGGTGTGGCGACGATGTTATCACCGGCCTTGGCCAGGGTTTGGATTGCATAGGTAATTGCCGCGGCGCCAGCACTGACGCATAGGCCTGCGATACCGCCCTCTAATGCCGCCACACGTTGTTCTAATACATCGTTGGTGGGGTTCATGATCCGCGAATAGATATTGCCCGGCACATCGAGGTTAAACAGATCAGCACCATGTTGGGCGTTATCAAACTCATAGGCGACGGTTTGATAGATGGGGGTAGCGACTGATTTGGTGGTCGGATCGGTCTGATAACCGTGATGAATCGAGAGGGTTTCGTCTTTCATGGCAATTCCTTTGCGTTTTCCTTTGCGTTGTTAAATCGCGTCACCGCGACCTTCCATAGTAATAATACTATCAATGTAACAGCAAGCCTTAGACGTGGCTATGGATAAAAAATCTCGCGTGTGCGTCGGTTTCTATTCGCTCGCTTGATACAAAAAAAGCCGCACCCGAGGGTACGGCTTGGGCCGATTAGCCGGTGTTACGCAGGCCTGCGGCAATGCCCGCGATGGAGATCATCAAGGCATCGTCAAGCGACTGATCGTCCTCTTCACATTGCCGTGTACGGTATAACAGCTCAGCTTGCAGCATATTCAGTGGCTCGACGTAAATATTACGTAAGCGAATCGCCTCAGCGCCCCATGGGTTTTGCTCCATCAGGTTATCGCTGTTTTCCACCGCCAAAATCACTTGAATGTCTTGGCGTAATTGATCGCGGAGTGATTCACCCAAAGGCCAGAGGCTTTCATCGACCAAACGCTGATCATAGTATTTGGCAATATCGAGGTTGGTTTTGGTAAACACCATTTCCAGCATGCCAAGCCGGGTGGAGAAGAATGGCCACTCACGACACATTTCTTCTAGCTGGGCTTTATGGCCTTTGGAAATGGCATGATCGATCGCTTGTCCAGCGCCCAGCCAAGCTGGAAGTAAGAGGCGATTTTGACTCCAGGCGAAAATCCAAGGAATTGCCCGTAAGCTCTCGACACCGCCATTGGGGTTACGTTTGGAAGGGCGCGATCCCAGTGGCAACTTGCCTAACTCAAGCTCTGGTGTGGTGGAGCGGAAGTAAGGCACAAATTGCTCATGGCCGCGAACCACATCGCGATAGGCTTGGCAAGAAATGTCACTCAAGGTATCCATCAGCGCACGCCACTCTTGTTTGGGCTCTGGTGGTGGCAGTAAGTTCGCTTCTAATATCGCACTGGTGTAGAGGTTCAAACTGTTGACCGCGACATCGGGCAGCCCCAGTTTAAAGCGGATCATCTCGCCTTGTTCGGTCACACGGAGGCCACCTTTTAAACTACGAGGGGGCTGTGACAACAAGGCGGCATGGGCGGGCGCACCGCCACGGCCTACGGTGCCGCCACGGCCATGGAAGAGAGTTAGATCAACCCCTTGGTCATCGCATAAGTTGACCAGCGCTTCCATGGCGCGATATTGCGCCCAACCGGCTGCCATCACCCCGGCATCTTTAGCTGAGTCCGAATAGCCTATCATCACCATTTGGAAGTTCTGAGTAAAACCACGGTACCAATCAATCGCCATGAGCTCGCCAATGACTGATTCCGCGTTGTTCAGGTCGTCCAAGGTTTCGAATAACGGGCACACATCCATGCGGAATGGGCAGCCGGCTTCTTGGAGTATCAAATGTACCGCCAGCACGTCCGAGGCGGTCCTCGCCATTGAAATCACATAGGCACCAAGCGCTTCACGCGGCTGCTGGGCAATCACCCGGCAGGTGTCGATCACTTCTTTGACGTCATCCGACGGGGTCCAATCACGGGGTAATAGCGGCCGTTTCGAGGACAATTCACGGATCAAGAACGCTTGTTTGTCTTGCTCGCTCCATTGCGCGTAATCGCCCATCCCCAAATAGCGGGTCACTTCTGAGAGCACATCGGCATGACGAGTGCTTTCTTGGCGAATATCGAGCTTGATTAAGTGAACACCAAAACATTGCACGCAGCGAAGCAAATCAAGCAACTTACCGTCGGCAATAATGCCCATGCCGCATTGGTGGAGTGACTGATAACACGCCAGTAATGGCTGCCACAGCTGCTGGGTGTCGGTCAGAATGCCCTGTGATGACGTGCGCTCGCCTTTCAGCTTGGCATCTAAATAACTTAATGTGTGATTGAGCTGACTGCGCAGCGTTTTCAAGATCGCGCGATACGGTTCGTGCGCCTCTCCGGCCATCTCGCGCACGGTGTCATCACACTGAGTCATCGACAGTTCGCTGATCAGATCTTGCACATCACGCAAATACAGGTCGGCGGCTTTCCAGCGTGAAAGCAGCATCACTTCACGGGTGACCTCGCTGGTGACATACGGGTTGCCGTCGCGGTCACCGCCCATCCAAGAGGAAATTTGTACTGGCTTGGCATCAATGGGCAAGTTGATGTCTAAATGGCTCTCAAGCTGCTGATCGAATTGGCGTAAAAATGCGGGCACTGCTTGCCATAATGAATTTTCAATCACCGCGAAGCCCCACTTGGCCTCGTCGAGCGGTGTCGGGCGCTCTTGGCGAATCACATCGGTATGCCAGGCTTGCGCAATCAACTGTTCAAGGCGTTTCTCGGTTTTGGCTCGCTCGTCGGCGCCTAAATAGTCGCTCAGCTCGAGTTTGGATAAGCATTTATTGATTTGCACCAAGTTATGAATGGTGGTGCGGCGCGCAATTTCAGTGGGGTGCGCGGTCAGGACTAACTCAATTTTTAAATCGGCGATCGCCTTCTGCGCGTCATTGGCATCAATCTCACCTTGGCTGACGCGTCGGAGCAGGTTATCAATCGCATCGGGGCTACACTCATGGGTGTCAGATTGGCGCGACACCGTATGGTATTGCTCAGCAATATTAGTCAGATTCAAAAATTGGCTAAAGGCGCGGGCGACCGGAAGCAGTTGGTCTGCGGGTAAGTTTTGCAGCACGGTTTTCAGCTTAGCATGATCATCCTGATTACCTGCTGCAGCCGATTTTGAGAGCTGACGAATTTCCTCAACTTTTTCTAAAAGTGCGGGGCCATGGGCATCTTCAATGGTGTTGCCCAGCAGATGGCCAAGCATACTGACGTTACTTTTTAAGGCAGAGTACTTTTCGTTCATAGCGTATCCATTCTGTAACAAAGTTACATCCTACTGTGACTGTAAAGACCCAATCTAGCGAATGTTGCGTGATCGGGTCAACTTAACCGCAAGTTAGCGCGAAAACTGGCTACCGGATTTGATGCTTATCATAGAGCCACCTCAAAAGATGAAAAAAAGTTTCAGCTTTCATGTTTGCTAGCTTCTAGAGGGTCTCTCCGCGCTCGTCATCGTGGGATTTTGTCGTAAATGACGACCGTGTTATTTGCATGGTTAAATAGAATTATTGCTTTAATATGAATAAATAGAGATTAAAAGTGATTTTTTACGCTTTTTGGGGTTGACGGGTAAAC
>NZ_MUFD01000029.1:0-43421 GCF_001995405.1 Salinivibrio sp. AR640
TTACTCACCCGTCCGCCGCTCGACGTCCAGTAAATCCACCGAAGCTTCAATACTGCCGTTTCCGCTCGACTTGCATGTGTTAGGCCTGCCGCCAGCGTTCAATCTGAGCCATGATCAAACTCTTCAATTAAAGTTTTGGTGTTTGCTTTTCCAAAGAAAAGACAAACGGCTCGATAAATACTGTTTTGTTCGTCTCTTTCGAGATAAACGAATTGACTGTGCTCTTGTTGGCATCCACTTTTAAAAAAGTGAAATCAAAACAGCTCAAGGCTGTACCAACATGAATTGGTCACTCAGTTCATCGAATAAATCTTTTTGTCTATTCTCAACGAGTGCCCACACAGATTGCATAGGTCAAATTGTTAAAGAGCGTTGACTGTGCGAAGCTGCGCTTCGCTTGGTCAGGGCTGCGTATCTTACGCGCCTTACCGTTAAAGTCAAGAAGAAATTTTATTTTTTATTTTCAACCCTTAGGGCCGAAACAAAACCTCTTTTTGACTCCCCTAACGCTTGGCGTTAAGTGGACGGCTATCTTAATCTTTTAAAAACTCACGTCAAGCGTTTATTTTTATTTGATTTTTTACTTCTACATGGCGCTGAGCGCTTGCCCTGTGTGCCGTGTCGATGTGGGGCGTAGTATAGCGACACAGATCACACTGACAAGGGTTTTTTACGTTTTTTATTTCGACTGGGCAAGAATCCACCTAAAATGATGAATAACCAGCGTTTTGAAACATTCTTGATACGTGGTATTTACTGAGAGATAACGCTGGCCTGTTTTCTTGGTCCTTTTCATGACATGCATTGCCTATTTGTTGTTCATGTCATCACTTTTAATTGCTCTATTTTTAATAATGCTTATGAAATCACCAGTCAATTTTGCACTAATTATCTGTATCGCCGTACTCGGCGCCATTATCGTCAACCTGATGGGGGTCAGTTCACCTGCCATTGCATTCGCTGCAGGCGCAATCGTCAGCGGACTGTCTTGCCTCTACCTTCCTCTCCCCGATTTTAAACCAGCGGCACAGGATGCCCCTGCACCACATAGCGTGAACAACGACGAGGAAGAATCACCTCAGAGTAAAACCTTGTATGTGGGTAACCTACCTTATCGCGCCAATGAAAATGATGTCCGTACACTGTTTAGCGAACATGGCGAGGTTTTTGCCGTTCGGCTGATGAAGGATAAACGCACCGGCAAACGTCGAGGCTTTGGTTTCGTGGTGATGGCCGCTGCGCATGCCGAGGATGCCATCAACGCCCTGAATAACAATGTATACGGTGAGCGGACACTTAAAGTCCGTGAAGCGAACGAACCAAAAAAGCAGGCGAATAGCTAACGCGCGTCAATCCTATCGACTGTATATAGTCGGATAGCGCGTCAGCCTTAATCGGTGTTGCCGTTGCGTAAGCGTGATTGTCTGATGTTGTCGCGGTAACACTGGATAAGTTCAGTGTCGCCGTCAGTGAGACGATGCGGCGCGCGATTGCAGTGCCTGAATCAATCAAACACACTGACTCACCCAATACTTGTTGGATTTCATTTCGCAATAAGGGGAAATGCGTACATCCCAGCACCAACGTATCGATGGTGGCTGTAAACGGCGCTAAGATTGCCGTTAAGTCCTCTTGATTAACGGCCTCGCCTCGTAACTTTCGCTCTGCCATATGCACCAAAGCTGTAGTACCTACCGACACCATATGACAGCCTTTGGCGTAATCGGCAATCAACTGCTTCGTATAAGGACGAGCAACGGTGGCAGGTGTGGCCAGCAAACCTATCGTTTTATGCTGACTTTGCGCCGCTGCCGGTTTGATCGCCGGCACCACGCCGACAACCGGAATCGCTAACTGTTCACGTAACTGCGGCAGTACCAGCGTCGAGGCGGTATTACATGCGATGACGACGATATCAATATCATGCTGCATACATACCGCACTCACCAAAGCAGTCACACGAGTGATGAGTTGGGTATCGTCCAGCTCACCGTATGGGAAAGCTGCGTTATCGAACAAATAGGTGTAGTTAGCGTCAGGAAGCAGCTCTCGCACCGACTGATAAATCGATAAGCCCCCCACACCGGAGTCGAAGATCAATATATTGGGCTGCGCCATGGGACACCCATTCAATAAAAAACGCCCTTATCATAACGATAAAGGCGTGATTAAAGCTAGTTTCACCATAAAAGCAAACGCTAGTACTGATAGTCCAGCGTCATAAAGTAGCCGCGTTCGGCCGCAGGATAACCCCCCGCAGTCTCGTACTCTTTATCGAACACATTATCGACTTTGCCTTTCACGGTCAGGTTATCGGTCGCCTGATAAGAGGCAGTAACCGTCCACAGACTATAGCTTCCCAGCATCTTTCCATCGGGATAATCCAGACGTTCACTTTGATACTGCCACTGAGTACCGAGCTGCAGTCGCTCCCATTGGTAGGATGCATCCCACTTCGCTATCCGTTTAGCGCGACGTGCGAGCTGCTCGCCTGTTTTCTCATTTTTAGGATCTTTATATTCTAACGATATGCGATTATTTAAAGAGTGGACATCAAAGTTAGCAATAAACTCAACGCCTTCGATCTTAGCTTCACCCACGTTTTGGTTCTGACCATTGGGGTAACTACCTGCATACTGAATGAGATTATCAATGCGATTGATATAGCCTGTAAGTGACCAATCAACGTCAGCCGTCACGCCACGAAGAGCAAACTCGGTATTGGACGATTCCTCCGGCTTGAGCGTTGCATTGCCGCCCCATCCGTAAAGCTCAGTCAGACCGGGTGCCTTAAAAGCGGTGCCGTAGCTAGCGACCAATTGATACCCTTCCTCTATCGCAAAACCCGCGCTTGTCTGCCAAGTCGTATGCTGCCCGTATTGTTCGTTATCGTCCGAACGTGCGCTTGCCTCAATAGATAGTGCCTCTACTGGGCTAAATTGCGTTAAAAGGTAAGTGCCCAGGTTATCACGCGGATTGATTGCAATATCATTGGGGTTGGTAATCAAGCTTCCTTCATTAAAGGTGTCTTGTCGATAATCCACACCACCGCCAAGCAGCCAATCATTCGTGGCTTGATACTGGAGTCCCAACGAGGTAGTGACTTGCTCAACATCTGAAGTTTTATTGTTTTTACGGTCACTGCCAAGGCTGTAGTCATAGTTTTCTTGTTGGGAGATTTCTGCGCTGAGTGTTGCACTCCAGGCATCAGAGCGATAATTCAGCGTGCTGGCCAGTGCTTGGCTTTCTAACCAGCCATGTTTTAAGCTACCAAAATTATCGTAATCGTACTCATTCTGGTACCAGCGCCCCGTGATATCAGCCGACCAAGCAGCGTTCCATTGATAATTGTATCCAAGTTGTGTATTGCGACCAGTAAAGCCATGCTGGTCTCCACGGTTACTCGCCTTTGGGTGAACATTATATCCATCATTCGACTCATACCCAGCAATGCCTGAGAAGTGACCCTTATCGCCTAACTTTGTTGCCCAAGCGCCGTTAATCGCATGATGATCCAAACTGCCCATGGTTACGGAAACATTGGCTCGCTCTTTATCGGTTTTAGTGATGATATTGATCACACCACCGATCGCGCTCGACCCATAGAGTGTGGCGCGTGCGCCACGAATAACCTCAATACGCTCGATACTGTTCACCGGGATCTGATTAAAATCCACCGACCCTGTGATGGACGAGGCCATACGCACCCCATCAATTAGGACCAAAGAGTGGTCTGATTCCGTGCCGCGCATAAAAATAGAGGCAATTTGTCCACGACCTCCGTTTTGAGCAATTTCAATACTCGGCACCGAGCGCAATACATCGACAAGGCTTCGCGCCTGCAAGCGCGCAATGTCTTGACGTGTCAAAATGGCTGCGGATTGCAATACTGAGGCATCGGACTGCGCAAACCGACTGGCGGTCACCACCACCGTTTCGGTATTTTGCTCGGCCCACGCGCTCGCGGGGAGTAATGACGCCGCCACCAGGCTCGCCACAATTGGTTTGTTCATGGGTTATTCCTTCCTATCGCGAGAATATGCAGCACTGTGCTGCGGGGCGGGCTGTATTCGGACTTAAGAGCATGGCTTGCGCCGCCTACTGCTAACGACTTCCCATCACCTATCCAAAGAATTGGCGACAGTGTCTGGCCTAGTGCCGAGTTAGGGTCGTTCTCTGATACCGCTGCGCGTCAGTTGCGGATTCTCACCGCATTCCTGCGATTACGGCCTGTTTGCTCGCTAATCGCTTACCCGCCCAAGGATAGTAGCCATCTAGATGGATATTGTCCATTGATAACCTTATAGAATAACGGAGAATCGTGAGCAAGGCTGGACATAGCTGGGGATTTGTCTAAAATCTGCGCTCATTTTCCAATCGCTGAGGCAGCCATCATGACCAAGGCCCAATCAACCGTTGACTACGACACACAGCTTGCTGAGAAAGTCCAACGACTCACGGAACAACTCGCACCGTTTCACGCGCCTGAGCTCGAAGTGTTTCATTCGCCAGAGACGCATTATCGGATGCGCGCGGAATTTCGGGTATGGCATGAGGGGGATGATCTTTACTACATCATGTTTGACCCGGCGACTAAACAAAAATATCGCGTTGATACCTTTCCCGTGGCGAGCCGCTTAATCAACGACTTGATGCCGCTCTTACTCGAAGCAATTAAACCCAACGAGACCTTGCGCCGCAAACTGTTCCAAGTGGACTTTTTGTCAACCCAAAGTGGCGAGATCTTGGTGTCGTTACTGTACCACCGCCAACTAGATGAAGCGTGGGAGCAGGCCGCCCAAGCACTGAAGCAACGCCTCAATGATGAAGGCTTTAACCTCAACTTGATTGGCCGTGCGCGTAAGCAAAAAAAAGTACTAGACCGCGATTACGTACTAGAAAAGGTACAGGCTGATGGCCAAACCTTGGTGTACCAGCAAATTGAAAACAGTTTTACCCAGCCCAATGGCCCAGTGGCGCAAAAAATGCTGGATTGGGCGATTGATTGTACCCGAGATAGCGAGGGCGATTTGCTGGAACTGTATTGCGGTAACGGCAACTTCTCACTGGCGCTGGCAAAAAACTTCCGTCGAGTCTTAGCCACCGAGCTTGCCAAGCCCTCGGTACAATCGGCGCAATACAATATTGCCGCCAATCATATCGATAACGTGCAAATCGTTCGTATGTCAGCCGAAGAGTTTACCCAAGCGATTAATGGTGAGCGTGAGTTCCGTCGCTTACAAGACCAAGGCGTGACGCTGAGTGATTATCAGTGCAACACCATTTTTGTCGATCCACCCCGCGCGGGCATGGATGATGAAACCTGCAAAATGGTGCAAGGCTACGATCGTATTTTGTATATTTCATGCAATCCGGAAACCTTGGTCGAGAATTTACAACGCTTAGGCCAAACCCACCGGATTAGTCGTTGTGCCCTGTTCGATCAATTCCCGTTCACTCACCATACCGAAGCGGGTGTGTGGTTAGAGCGCCTATAAAACCACTAAAGCCAGAAACAAAAAAGCGTCGCTCGCGAAAGGGACGCCTTTTTTTTGTTTTTAGCCCTGGTGATTAGGAATCAGAGGCCGTCTCTGCAGTCTGTTTGCGACTGAAAAAGCCCAACTTATGCCCAATCCAGAAAGCTAACGCCATTGAGACCAAGATCGAGAAGAAGTTACCGCCCAGCTCTGGTATTTGCATGCGAATAAAGGCGGAATAGCCAAATGCCCCCACCAGGAAACACGCAAAGGCAATCAGCGGTGTGCCTTCTGTCAGTGGCTGTCGTTCATGCAATTGATAACAAGCATGTACGGCCAGTACAAATGCGAGAATGGGGAAGATCGAAAACGCCACGCCACTGAAAAAGACGGTGGCTAGCGTTGCACTTCCACAAATGCCAGTGACTAGCGCCAGCAATAAGAATTTACGTTCTGATTTGACTTGCTCGTGTTCCATGTTTTCACCTGTTTATGACAGTTTTTCCTGTAAGGCTCGCCGCTCACGGTCTTTACGGTACCAGTAAGCTCCCTTGGCTATCATGCGCAATTGTAACACCATTCGCTCCGCCAATTCTGCGCGTGCGTGCGGGTCGAGATCAAGGGCCTCTGCCCCCATATTGAAGACTAAAATCACACACGCCTCAGATTGATTGTACGCTTCTTCATACGTGAGCTGTGTGCGCGATTGTAAATACTCGGTTAACTCCGCAACAAAATGTTGGATTTCTCGCGCGACTGCAGCACGAAACGCAGCGGATGTACCTGACCGTTCACGGAGCAACAATCGAAACACATTCGGACTACTTTCAATAAATTCCATAAAGGTTTCGACGGAAGTACGTACCACACTGCCTTCCGCAGCGATACGTTGACGCGCTTGGCGCATCAGTTGGCGCAATAACAAGCCCCCTTCATCGACCATGGTTAAACCGAGCTCATCCATGTCTTTGAAGTGACGATAAAACGAAGTCGGCGCTATACCTGCCTCTCGGGCCACTTCGCGCAAACTTAAGCCTGAGAAACTGCGCTCAGCACTGAGTTGGCTAAACGCCGCATCAATGACAGATCGACGCGTTTTTTCTTTTTGTTCTGCTCGAATCCCCATCATATCCAACTCATGGTCACCATGGTGTCACTATACGCAATTTTTATCGGCAAATCAGCCAGCCTACATCACGCGCGAACGCCAATTTCACCAGAGATTGGGCACCGAAAGTTAACCTTACGGATAATAAGCGTTAAACTAGTCATAAATGGATGTTGCAATAATGAAAATAAGGTCTGAGCCCTATGAGCAAGTCGAGTCCCCACCCAAAAGATCACTTTGACGCGATCGTTATTGGTAGCGGCCCTGGCGGTGAAGGGGCCGCGATGGGTTTGTCAAAAGCGGGCAAACGCGTCGCGGTGATTGAGCGCGAAAACACGGTTGGCGGCGGATGTACCCATTGGGGCACGATTCCCTCCAAAGCGCTGCGCCACACGGTTAGCCGGATCATCGAATTTAATCAAAGTCCGATTTATACCCAAAACACCAAAAGCCTACACAGCACGTTTGCACAAATTCTAAGTCATGCCGATTCAGTGATTGGCAAACAAACGCGCATGCGCCAAGGCTTTTACGACCGCAACCAATGTACCTTGTTACATGGGAGTGCCACATTTATTGATGCACACACATTAGCGGTTCATCATAGTGATGGCAGCGCTGATACCTACACGGCTGATCACTTTGTGATAGCCACCGGCTCTCGCCCTTATCAACCGGCAGATGTTGATTTTGCTCACCCTCGTATTTACGACAGTGATTCAATTTTGTCGCTTGAGCACGACCCTCGTCATGTCATCATTTATGGTGCGGGGGTCATTGGCAGTGAATATGCCTCGATTTTTCGCGGGTTAGGGGTGAAGGTCGATTTAATCAATACACGAGACCGCTTGCTCTCCTTTTTGGATAACGAAATCTCTGATGCCTTGTCCTATCACTTTGGCAGTAGCGGCGTCATGATCCGTAACGATGAGACCTATGCAAACATTGAAGGCACGGAAGATGGGGTGGTCGTCCATCTTGAGTCAGGCAAAAAAATGAAAGCCGATTGTTTGCTCTATGCCAACGGACGCGCGGGCAATACCGACAAACTTAATCTTCAATCCGTCGGGCTGACACCGAATTCTCGCGGTCAACTTGATGTCGATAGCGAAAGCTATGCCACTGAGGTCGGTCACATCTACGCGGTCGGTGATGTCATTGGTTATCCAAGTTTAGCGAGTGCTGCCTACGACCAAGGCCGTGTGGTGGCTGAAGCCATCTGCCAAGGCAATGCCAATGTGCGCCTGATTGAACATATTCCAACTGGGATCTATACCATTCCGGAGATCAGTTCAGTGGGGAAAACCGAGCAGGAGCTCACTGCAGAAAAAGTCCCTTACGAAGTAGGCCGATCGCTTTTTAAACACCTAGCACGAGCACAAATTGCAGGGATGGATGTCGGTAGCTTAAAGATACTGTTTCACCGTGAAACACGCGAGATCCTTGGCATCCATTGCTTTGGTGAACGTGCCTCGGAAATCATTCACATTGGCCAAGCGATTTTCGAGCAAAAAGGTGAGGCAAATACCATCGATTATTTTGTCAACACCACCTTCAATTATCCCACCATGGCGGAAGCCTATCGGGTGGCGGCGCTTAATGGGCTCAATCGCTTGTTCTAGCGGCTTTGTTCTTATCCATGCAAAACGGCACTGAGAGCGGTGCCGTTGACTGTATTATCAAACACCTGCGGTGTCTCTAGCGACGTAAAATAGATGACCACGCTAGCGACTCATCACCAAGAACAATAAAGTTTGGATTTTGCAGTGAATCCCGCTCGTTATACGACAAAGGGTCAAGCTCTGTGCTGAGGATCCGTCCACCTGCTTGCTCGACGATGCATTGCGTCGCGGCGGTGTCCCACTCACCGGTCGGTCCTAAACGCAGATAACAATCTACCGCCCCTTCCGCCACTAAACAGGCTTTCAGTGCGGCTGAGCCCAAAGGGATCAAATCGTAATTAATTTCAGGCGCTAGTTTTTCCGTCACCGCATGAATATCTTGTCGACGACTGATCGCAATGGATAACGAGGTAATCGCTTCGTCGCGCTTCATGGTCGAGATGCGATGCATATCGCCATCAGGGGTGATTTTCCACGCCCCTTTATCTTGGCACGCATAATAGGTCACACCCGATACAGGCGCATAGACCACGCCCATCACCGGATGGTTGTTTTCCACCAGCGCAATAATAGTGGCAAAATCGCCACTGCCAGCGATAAATTCTTGGGTACCATCCAGTGGATCAATCAGCCAATAGCGCTGCCATTGTTGGCGATCACTGAAGGGCACACCGCAATCTTCTTCCGACAATACCGGAATCTCCGGCGTCAACGCAGTGAGTTTTTCCGTAATCAGCTTGTGGGCAGCTAAATCGGCGCTGGTCACCGGCGTTTGATCACTTTTGGTGATCTCTTCAAAATCACCGTCTTGATAAATATCGAGAATAACCTGGCCCGCTGAGCGGGTTATTTCAATCACATCGGGCAACAACTCAGGCAATGCCATGCCTCACCTCTCCGCTTGTAAGTACTTCAGCGCCATCATCAGTGCGGTAATACTGCGCGCTTCACAGAAATCACCATGGGTCAGTAACTCTTCCGCTTGGGCTAACGGCCAGCGAATGATCTCAAGCGGTTCGGGTTCATCACCTTCCAAGCTTTCTGGATACAAATCACGTGCCAACATCAAGGTCATACGGCTGGAAAAGTACGAAGGCGCGAGGACCACCTCTTTCAACGGGATCAATTCGCGCGCGCCCTGGCCAATTTCTTCTTTCAGCTCACGCACCGCCGCTTGCGCGGCCTCTTCACCCGGGTCAATTAAGCCTTTCGGGAATCCCAATTCATAGCGCTCTGTCCCAGCAGCATATTCTCGGACTAATAAGAGATCGCCTGACTCGGTAACCGGCACCATCATTACCGCATTACGGCCTGAGGGTTTCATCCGCTCATAGGTACGTTCAACGCCATTGCTAAACGTGAGCGCTAACGACTCCACCTTAAACAAACGAGAAGCGGCGACGACCTGTTTCGACAGGATTTGAGGAAGTTTACGCTGCGTCATAGTGTGATTTGCCACCCTTTGCTGATATGCCAATCAGGCCTTGTTAGCCGCGAAAAGAAAAGCGATAGCGGCCTTGTTGATCTGGCGCGCCTAACCAAGATAATGGCGCCTTCATCGGCTCGGGATAGTCAGGCCCCGGCTTTAGCCATCCCGATACAGAGTATCGCCCAGACGGCGTAATTGACAATGAAAACTTATTGCTTAAAGACGCCGACTGCCCCTCACCGTGCGCGGCAATACCTTGATTTTCGCAGGATAAAGCGGCTTGCGCAGGAATATTTTCTAGCTGCCCCATCGGCAGTTGCAATGCTGCATGCTGCCATTGGATTTGCCCTTGCAATTGCTGACACCCTGATTCAGCCAAGATGGCATCGCGCAGCACCAGATCGAGTGTGCCATCAATCGCAACGCCCGGGGGCAGTGCGATAGCGCCTGTTAATAGCTGCGCGGGCGCAGACACCAACGTTTGTGACACCGTCAGTGTCGAGCCGTTAAAACCAAGGTTCCCTTTTCCTCGCAACCCGTCAGGGCTACGTACCTGAATGGCCGCTTCAAACGTCGCGCCGGTGACTAAACGATGCCACTGCACATCCCATTGCACCGGCCCTAGGGTATAATTTTGCCACCGTATTTGTTCGACTTGCCCGTGCCAAACCGTGCCGTCGATTTCACCGATTTGTATCGCATCGGGCAAAGGCGCTAGGCGTAATAAAGATGCAGGCGCATGCACCACAACACTGACCACAAAGACAAGCACACACCCTATGCCGAATAAGCCTTTTTTCCACATTGTTTTATCGCTCCAACTGCAGTCGATTCACCTTAACTTTGCCGGCCGTCTCTGTGGCTTCCGTGCTTAAACGCACCACGCGAATACCATGTACACTCGCCAGTTGATCTAACCAGCGGAGGAGTTGGTTAAACGGCAGCGGTTCAATCCCAAGCTGCACGCTATCTTCACCCGGTTGTAAGCGCGTAATCGTGAGGTTAAATTCCCCAGCACTGGCCGCGATGACTTGGTTTAATGGCTGTGTACGGCTTGCAGAGGCTTGATGACCGCTTCCTGACTGCGCCCGCAGCTGCATGATTTGGGTGCGCTTTTGTTGAACGTCTCGCAACAGGTGCTGCTCGCTGGCTAGCGCGGTATTGGCCTTTTCGGCCTGAGTTTGAAGCGGAACGATAACTCCCCAGTACAAAAGACTAACGACCAGCACGCCACCTGCGATCAGTAATAATCGCTGCTCGCGCACACTGATCGCCTGCCACTGGGCTTGAATGCGTGCCATCATGATGGGCTCCTTAACGTAAACTCGCCACTGACTGCGTCGCCACTACGGTTCAGCTGGCCGAGCTCAGTCGCATAATGCTCGCTCAATATTCCTCGCAAACGCTCAAATTGCGCAAAGTCTCGACCTTTGGCGCGTAAAATCAACGCGTCTCGATTACCCTGATAACGCAGCGCCTGGAGCTCCAGGCCAGGCACATCATCCAGCATTGGCGCTAATTGTGCCAACCAAGGCAGTAGCGCGGAATCCTGTTGCTGCCCGGCTAGGCGGGCAATTTCAGCGTCCATTTGCCGCACCATATACGAGCGGGTTGGAATGCGTTGGTATTGTGGTAACGTCTCACGAAACAAGGCTTCGCTTTGCGAGCGTAACACTTGCACCTGTTGCTGAGTGTCACGAAGTGCCAGCCATTGCTCGCCGCCCAACAACGCCATCACCATCACCAATAGCGCGGCGGTGGGGATCAGCGGCTTGAATCGCTGTTTCATCTGGCTTTGCGGCCGATAAGGGCCGGATAATAAATTGGCAGACACCGAGGTACTCTGTGCGGCCAACATACTGATAGTTGGTTCACTTTGCTGCCACTGCACCGGGAAGCCATCGATGGGCAAAGGCGACTCGGTGTGTGCGTCTTGCGCGCCATACACCTGCAGGCTGAGTGTCGATGACTCGGTGCCTGCCGCGCGCGCTCCCTCGGTTTGATTGCCCGGCTGTTGCCACCAAGCTTGCGCCCAGAAGGCAAGCCATGCGCGCTGCCCAACCACACCTTGATGGGGTTGATAGCGGCACAACCACTGATCGGCCAGTGGCGCTAGCGTCAACGTTTGAGGCTGCCAAGGTAAACACAACACATCCGGGATCCACTGGCGAGCATGGATATTGGCCGCATCAAGGGCCTGCTGCCAAGCTTGCATCTGCCGATGAGCTACCACCGCGACCTGAGCGGTGTTTTCTTGGGTGTCGAGCAGGGTGACATGCACCGCCTCAACCTCATCGGCTAATGCTTCTTCCAGTAAATAGGGCACGACTTTGTCTCGTTGCCGGCGCGAGCCAGGCGGTAACGTCACCGAAGTGAGCGTCAGCCAGGTACTGTCCACCAGCACGACCACACGTCTTGTCTGTGCTTGTTCTGTTAATGCTGACAACTGCTGACAGGTGCCGGTCGTCATCACTTGGTTATCGCTGGTACGCACCTGCGCCCAATAAATGGGTTGGCTGGCATCACTGATCCTGATTATCAGTCGCTCGCTCACGCATTCCTCCGAACCGACGGCGTAAAACCGATACTTGGCCGTCGTCTTGATAGTGCAATAATGCCTGGATGTGACGTTGGGCTGAGGCCACGTGCACATCGGCGTGTAATAAAAAGTAATGGCTTGTCACGCTTAAATGCGACATCACTTGCTTGCGCGCCGCCTCATCAAAATCAGTAAGCGTCAGGGTAGCGATAAAATCGTCGACACTTTTCCAACCCGAATCAGGGCGCTCGGTCAGTACCTGTTCTGCCTGTTCAACTGACAGGGCCGGGGTAAACAACGCCGATAGCAATGCAGCCTGTTTGTCCATTAACGTGTTCACGTTCACCATCAGCTCCGCAGAGGGAATCGCACACAGCTGCGGTGATAACTGACGAAAGACCTCAGCGTTGACTCCACGAACAGCGCGCCACTCACTGACATCGGCAATCACGGCATCAGCCGTCACGTAAGCGGGACGGACACTCTCGTAGTGAGCATCTTCCGCGCCTAACGATTGATCAAGCTGATTATTTTCATCAATATAATCGCGACTCGCTTGCGCAATCACATCGGCTTGATAACTATCGTCGACCTGGCTACCGATTAAAGCACGCAGTACGCGCACTTCATACGGCACCTCGCCGCCTAACGCTACGCCTCGCAACTGCAAACTATTTAAGTTAAAGCAGGCTTGTGCATCTTGTAAGTAACCACTAACTTTGCCACCTTGAAGCGGAAATGTCCGCGCAGACTGGGCCCAGTCCTGGTTTACATTCACCGTATCACTGTCCGATAAACTTTCGCGTAATACCGCAGAGGCAAGGGCTTCCACCGCGTTGCTGTACCAGTACACTTGCTGAAAATGGAGCTGGTTTTCCGCCCGATAGTAATTGGTAAACAATCGTGACGCCATGCTGCCAGCAATCGCTGTCATCAGCGCCATGATCATCATCACGATAAGAAGCGCCGCGCCTCGCTGTCGGGTCATTGTGCCTCCCGCTGCAGCGGCGCGGGTAACGTTTGCCCCGCCAGCAAATACGTCCGGACTAACCGCCCGTAACGCGGATGAGTAAAGCGTACTTGCACCGCTTTGGGCAAAGCATGGGCCGTGTTATAGCTTTCTTGCCAATTGCCTTCCACGTAAAATCGAAACGTGAGCGCTTTGATATCACTGAGCAAGGTCGCCACCGCTGGCTCATCACCTGCGGCCTGATCCGGATAGCGCCAACGCAGGCGCTCTAAGTGACCGTCCCGTTGTCGGTAGCCAACCGCGACGACTTCACCGCGAGGAAAACGCGCTTGCGGGTTAATCCAACCGGTACGCGTAAAACGTATACCCATTTGTTCACTTTGGAGAACATCGCGTCCGGCAATCAGCAGTCGCTCGGTCGGTGTTTGACCGTCGATACGCTGACGACGCGCGGCCATTTGACGAAAGTCACTGTCCATGATCACTAACGCACGTTGCAACCGCTGCAAGGTTTCGCCGACTTCACGCGATTGCACATTGCTGCGTTGTACGGTTTGTAGCACTTGATAAGCCGTCAGGCTGATACTGGCAAATACCACCAACGCCAACAAGACTTCAAGTAACGTAAATCCCTTTTCAGCGCGTCTCGACATACGTCCTCACGGTCACCAATGGGTTATCGCTCTGCTCAGCGGCCGACACCGACAGATCCACCGCTCGCAGTTGGCCGGTTTCGGTCGCCACCGGCGTAAGTTGCCATTGCCATTGCTGACCGGCCATCTCAGTGGTCCCTTGCGTCGCCTTTTCTGGCACGTCAGCCCTGAGCACGACTTCAGCAAGTTGGTTATCCGCCACCATGGCCGCTAAGGTTTTTTGCTCTAAACGCCCTAGCGAACGGGTATGCTGGCCCGTCGCCTTCATGACACTGAGCGCGGCAATAGCAAAAATGGCCACCGCCACCAATACCTCAAGCAAAGTCATGCCCTTTTGGGGGCTTGGCGTCTTGCCATGCATCAGCGGTCCTCCACCCGTTGCCAAGTAAACTGTGCCAGCTCATTGGCTTTAAGCTGCCAAGCGGCCCGGCCATCTACGTCGATTCGTAAGGTAAAAGGGGTGAGTTCACCATTGGGCAATAACCAGATCTGTGGTGGGGCCACGGGCTGTTCACCCTCGTCATCAAACAGGTTCTCAAACAGAGGCTTATCTTCGAACAAGCGGTCTTGTTGCTGCCAACCAAAGCCGTCCATGGTGAGAGAAAACCGGCTTTGCGCTGGCAAGGTCCCTTGGGTTGCCCAGCGTTCACTGCGCACGGGACGCCACTTGTCTTCCCCCAATGTTAACAGCTGATAATCATGCTCATTGATGCGCACGCCATACGTTCGCCCCTCGAGCCAGCTTTGCTCGGCCCATAGCTTCATCCGCTGGTGTAACGCTTGCCCCGCTTCTTGCGCGCGGGTATCGGCAGGCTCTGGCAACACCATCACCACACCAGAGGCACTGACAGCGATAATGACCACCACCAGTAAGATCTCAAGGAGGGTAAAACCTGCCGCTTGGCGCATCTTATTGCAGCTCGTTAAGGTTCCAGTTGCCGATGTCTTGGTTGACACCGTCGCCCCCTTCTTGGCCATCCGCGCCTAACGAGAAAATATCAATCACCCCATGTTCACCTGGGCTGACATAGCGATAATCGTTATTCCATGGGTCCTGTGGCAAGCGCTTAATGTAGCCTTGATCCGGATAGCTGCGCGGTACCGGCTCACTTTGCGGTTTGTTCACTAACGCGTCTAAGCCTTGATCGGTGGTGGGATATTGGTTGTTATCCAGTTTGTACATGTCCAGAGCATTTTCAAGCGCACTGACATCAGCAATCGCCTTTTTGACCGCGGCTTTATCTTTATTACCGAGCAAATTGGGGGCGACAAAGCTTGCTAATAAGCCAATAATCACCACCACGACCATCACTTCGAGCAGGGTAAAACCGTGTTGACGACGCATCTTGTTCTCCTTATTTATCATTATAAAATTACAATCCGACCATATCGTTCATGGCAATAATCGGCATCAAGGTGGCCACGACAATAAAAAGCACCAATCCTGCCATTAATACGATCATCAACGGGCCGAATATACCTAGTGCCACATTCACTTGGGCTTCAAAATCTTTATCTTGGTTATCCGCGGCACGAGAGAGCATGGGCTCAAGATCACCACTGCGTTCACCACTGGCAATCATGTGCAGCATCATGGGAGGAAATAAGCGCGACTGATCCAAAGCGACACGCAAACTGGCACCTTCCCGCACTTTATCCGCAGCTTCCAATACGCGCATGCGGACGTATTGATTACTCATCACTTGCGCGGCGACTTTCATCCCATCTAATAACGGGATGGCACTGGCCGTGCATATTGCCAAGGTACGCGCAAAACGGGATGTATTCAGGCCGCGAGCCACCCGGCCAATTACCGGCAAGGACAGTATTTTTTTATCCCACACTAAGCGTCGCTGCGTATCCTTAAGCAAGGCTCGGATACTGACACCGATAAGGATCAGTGCGCTCACCACCCAAACCCCCCAGTCGGTAATAAAATCACTGGCGTTCAATAGAAATTGGGTGGATGCCGGCAGCGCCTGACCGGTTTGAACAAATTGACCGACAATATCAGGCACCACGGTGGCCAGTAAAAAGGCGACAATCACCACCGAAAAGAAGGTGAGAATGGCGGGATACAACATGGCTTGTAACAACGTGGACTGAATGCGCTGACGGTTCTCAACATAATCAGCCAAGCGTGATAATACGGTGGATAAATACCCCGCTTTTTCACCGGCAGCAATCATCGCTCGGTAGAGTTCATTAAACACCTGTGGGTAATCGGCTAACGCATCAGCCAAGGTGTACCCTTCCATCACTCGCGCTCGAACACTGGTCATCATGCTGCCTATTCGCGGTTTTTCCGCTTGCTCTGCCACTGCTTTTAAGCACTCTTCAAGTGGCATAGAGGCATCGATTAAGGTCGCCAATTGGCGGGTGATCAACGACAGCTCTTGTGTACGAATACCGCGGTTTCGTTGACTGAACAGTGGCTGCGACGCCGATGCCTTTTGGTTGGCGCGTTGACGACGCGTAGCATTGACGTCGAGCGGGGTAAAGCCTTTGTCACGCAGCTGCTGACGCGCTTGTCGTGCAGTATCGGCCTCAATCACCCCTTTACGCTTACGCCCTCGCGCGTCTAACGCTTGATAGTCAAATGCGCCCATTAGCCCTCCTTGGTGACACGAATCACTTCTTCAAGGGTGGTTTGCCCTTGCAGCACTTTGGTTAGGCCGTCATAGCGAATACTCGGACTTTGCGCACGCACGGCTTCTTCTATCGCATGCTCGCCCGCATCATGATGGATAAGCGCTTGCACCTTCTCGTCGACTGTCAGCAATTCATGAATCCCGGTTCGGCCTCGGTAGCCCTTGTGGTGACAGTGTTCACAGCCATCCGCTTTATAGAGCGTGATCGCCTCGCCGGGGTTCGCCAAGCCTAGCTCGACAAATAACGGCTGCTGCGAGCTATCGGCTTGATAAGGGATACGGCACCGTGGACATAAGGTGCGGACCAAGCGCTGGGCCAGCACGCCGAGTAACGAGGAGGACAACAAGAAAGGCTCAATGCCCATATCACGTAAGCGTGTCACCGCGCCAATCGCCGTGTTGGTGTGCAGTGTCGACATCACTAAGTGACCGGTCAGTGAGGCTTGTACGGCGATTTGTGCGGTTTCTAAGTCTCGAATTTCACCCACCATCACCACGTCAGGATCTTGACGCAACATAGCGCGCAACCCTCGCGCAAAGGTCATATCGACTTTGGGATTGACTTGGGTCTGACCGATACCCGCCAGATCAAATTCGATCGGATCTTCCACGGTGAGGATATTGCGATCCTCACTGTTAATGGTTTGTAATCCAGCATACAAGGTCGTGGATTTCCCTGACCCCGTCGGGCCGGTGACGAGCAAAATACCATGAGGTTTGTGAATCAGTGCGCGAAAATCTTGGTGCAAGCTGGGCACCATGCCCAACTGCGCGAGATCCAGTTGGACGGCGTTCTTATCCAGCAAACGCATGACGACACGTTCGCCGTGAGACGAGGGCATGGTCGACACCCGCACATCCACCGCTCGCCCACCAATACGGACCGAAATACGCCCATCTTGTGGGACCCGTTTTTCGGCAATATCCAGTTTTGCCATCACTTTGACGCGAGACACTAATAAGGGGGCCAACTTGCGGCTGGGGGATAGAACGTCACGCAGCACCCCGTCAACGCGAAAACGGATCGATAACGCATGCTCAAAGGTTTCGATATGAATGTCAGACGCGCTTTCTTTAATCGCTTCGCCTAACATGGCGTTAATCAACTTAATGATCGGCGCGTCGTCTTCCGATTCAAGCAAGTCTTCACTTTGCGGCAGCTCTTCGGCCAACGAGAAAAAGTCGTCGCTGTCGGCATCCGCACCAATGTCAGCCATTAGCTGTTGTGCATCGGCGCTGTCTCTTTGATAAAGGCGAGTCAGATGGTGCTCAAAGTCAGCATCCGACACCCATTCCGGGGCGATATCCGTACCCAGAACACGTTGCACCTCCACCAAGGTCTGCGGTGTTACCGACGCTAAACACAGTAAACGCGGGGTGTCGTTATCGGCCAATACCACCACACCGTGACGACGCGCAAAGCCAAAGGGTAACTGCCAGGTTGTCACCGGTTCAGCCGCTAGCGCCGCAGCACGCTCACTCATCCTTCTAACTCCGCTTGTAGCATACGTACTTCGGCCGGCATCACTGCTTCGCTGTTGTAATCAGGCAGGACCGGTTTTTCAGCGTCAGGCATCAGCTTAACGCCATCTTGGGCGCGCTGTAATTGCTCGGCGCGGATATAGTTGTATTTGCGTTGAGTCACCCCGTCTGCGGTCAAACCGGTACGAATAATGGTCGGCTTAATAAACAGCATCAGGTTTTTCTTTTCGGTTTCGGTCGAGGTCGACTTAAACAAGTGCCCTAAAATAGGAATATCCCCCAACAGTGGCACCTTGGATTCACTTTCGACCGTTCGTTCGTCAATCAAGCCACTTAATACAATCATTTGTTGGTCGCCGACCATCACTGATGTATTCAGTTGACGTTTACCAAAGCGCACATCCACCGCGCCACTGGCGCCAAGCACGTTCGAGACTTCTTGCTCAATATCGAGCAACACCGCGGAGCCTTCATTGATTTGCGGGGTGACTTTCAGCTTGATCCCCACATCTTTACGCTCAACGGTTTGGAAGGGGTTGTCGTTATTCGAGCCCGTTTGCGAGCCGGTGATCACAGGGACTTCTTCACCGACAATAAACGAGGCTTCTTGGTTATCGAGCACCATCAAATTGGGCGACGACAAAATATTCGACTCGTTTTTCGACGCCACCGCGGTCACCAAGGCGGTCCAATCGCCCATGACTACGCCGGCAGCCAAGCCATTTAATCCACCTAATACATTGTTTAATGCCGAGTAATCGCCCGACTCGGTAATCGGAACATTGTACGGAGTACCATCATCCCGATAGCGTACTTCAGTACGAGTAGTATCTTCCGCTGCTTTCTGTCCTGTGAGGTAACTGGTAACACCCACCCCTGCGTTATTAAACTGAATCCCGCCGTTTTCAAGCGATCCCCACTGTACGCCGAGGTTCGCCCCATCGGATTCCGACATTTCGACGATTAAGGCTTCAATCAACACTTGTGCGCGGCGAATATCGAGCTGAGAAATCACGCTCTCAAGGGTTTTTAAAATATCAGGTGGCGCGGTGATCACCAGCGAGTTAGTGCCTTGGTGCGAGGAAATTTGTACCGCTTGATCATTTACGCTCGGTTGGTTTTTCTTCTCTTTTTCTTTTAACAGATTATCGGAGACGCCTTGTAATACATCTACGACGTCTTCCGCTTTCGCATAGCGCAGATAAATCACCCGGCTGTTGCCGGTCGTCGCCATTTCTTGGTCGAGTTGTCGGATAAGTTCAATCACGCGCTCACGGACTTTGGGCTCGCCAGAAACCAACACCGCATTCAGGCGCTCGTCCGCAACAATACGTGGTTCTAAAAGCTCAGGGCGGGTGTTGGCGTTGTCTCGCTTATTGAGGGTGTCGACGATCCGTACCATTTCCGCGGCTGACGCGTGGTCAAGGCGGACCACTTCCACTTTTTTATCGCCTGCTTGATCGACACGCTGAATAATATCGGTGAGCCGATTCACCACCGCGGCACGACCGGTGATCATAATGACATTGGCAGGATCATAGTGCACCACGTTCCCTGCCCCCGCATTATTGATCAGCTGACGCAACAAAGGGGATAGCTCGCGCACCGAGACATTTTTTACGGCAATCACGCGCGTCACGACTTCGTCACCGACCACGTTATCGCCTTCTCCAACCACGGGAACGGGCGAGGTTTTCGCATCTTTGTCGCGAACAACTTTAACAATCCCATTTTCCATCTCAACCACCGCAAAGCCATACACTTCGAGCACGTTAAGGAAAAATTGGTAGTACTGTTCATCGTCTAACGTATTGTAACTGCGTACATTAATGGTGCCGCGTACCGAGGGATCAACGATAATGGTTTTCTCGAGGTTGCGCCCTACAATTTCGATAAACTCTTGAATGTTCGTGCCTTTAAACGAGGCACTAAATTCTGCCGCTCCCGCCGGTAGGCCAGAGAAAAGCAGACTTGCGGCCATCAGATAGGGGATCAGTCGTTGCTTTACGTTCACGTCACACTCCTAAAGCCGCACGGGGCGGTTGTGGTAATTTATAGTTGAATCGAAATGTCATGTTGCTGCCCTTGTCGCTCGACGACTAAATCAAGCGTGCCCTGTTGTTGAATGCGATTGAGAATATCGGGAAGCGCCACCGAACGGCTCAGTGTTAGACCGTTAATAGCGACGGCGATATCACCCGGCTGTAACCCCGATTGCTCAAATAACACCGGATTTTTTCCTGGTGTAAGACGAAAACCTTTTAACTGTCTGGCATCGCCGACCTGCGCTAACTGGACATAATCAAATAACCGCTGAGGATTGCTGGCAAGCTGTCGCGCTAAGTCGGCAGGCCAGTCAGGGCTGGTCTGCCTTGAGATTGGCGTCGGCTTTGGGGGCGTATAGTTACCCTCAGAAGAAGAGAACACGGTTTGCGGTGTACTGTCGGCCTCCACACCCGGCATCAACAAGGCTTCACGACGCGTGCCTTGACGAAGGATAACGCGATCGGACAAGACTTGATCGACACTGACCTGGGTACCTTTAACTTGCTCACCCACACCATAGGTTGCTTGTTGACCACCGTTAGCAATCACCGCTAATGCCCGAGCAGGCTGATTGGAAGCCACCACGCCGACTAAAGTAAGCTGTAAACGGGTCTCAGGCACTTGGCTAACCGACTGCTGGCGCTGTTGCGCGGAAGCTTGGAATCGACCAAATAACTGGGCATTAATCGCGGGCGCCAATGAAAAGGCCCCCTTACTGGCGACTTGGCTCGTCACAACCTGACTACTCGACGGCAAGATAGGTGCCGCGGGAGGCGTGTAGACATGCCACACCAGCCGCCCAATAAGCCAAGCCAGTAAAAGTACTAGCCCACCGTTTAGGCACAGCAGTACCCGACCGCGTGTCAGTGCAGACATCGAGATTGTTCGTTGAGGGCTTCCTGCCTGGATCATCCTTTTAAAACCAATTAATGACACCACATGCCTATTGATGGCCTTTTTCGCCATTAGATTCCACGATTAGATTACGAAAAGCTGGACATACTAGCAAAAACACATTGTGATCTTGAGACTTTTTCATTTATAGCGTGTTTATTTTACCGAAGTCGCAGCGATGACGGGAGGATGAGCTCTGATGCTGTGATACTGCTCTAAAGTAAATTTTATGCTAATGTCGCCGATCCAGATTGCGCAGGAGTTGAGGGATGAAAAAAAGCAAATCAGCACCTTTGACAGCGGTCAGGTTAGATAAATGGCTGTGGGCCGCTCGCTTTTATAAAACACGCTCTATTGCTCGCAATATGATCGATGGGGGCAAGGTGCACTACAATGGTCAACGTGCCAAGCCAAGCAGAATGGTCGAGGTTGGGGCTGAAATACGCTTGCGCCAAGGCCATGATGAAAGAACCATCGCTGTTTTAGCGTTATCGGAGCAACGTCAAGGCGCGCCGATCGCGCAAACCTTGTATCAAGAAACCGACACGAGCCTAAAGAAACGTGAGCACGAGACGGAAATGCGTCGCTTAAATGCCCATAATCCACGTCCCGATGGACGACCGGATAAAAAGCAACGCCGAGATATTCGTAAGTTTAAACAAGGCATAGACTAAGGCCGCAAGTCGCGCCATTGCCGGAGAGAGATTGCATGTCAAACGATCAATTACACCGTTACCTATTCGAAGATGTGTCTGTGCGTGGTGAGCTAGTCAAGCTCGACGAAACCTATCAACGCATCCTGGAGAATCAAAATTTTCCAGCCCCGGTGAATGCTTTACTGGGTGAAATGTTGGCCGCCACCAGCCTGCTTACCGCAACACTCAAATTTAATGGCTCGATCACGGTGCAATTGCAGGGAGATGGTCCTGTGTCGCTGGCGGTCATTAATGGTGATCACCATCAGCAACTGCGCGGCACCGCGCGGGTGAAAGGTGACGTCAAAGAGGATGCGACCTTGCCAGAAATGATGGGCAAGGGCCAACTGGTCATTACCATTGAGCCTGTCGATGGCGAGCGCTATCAAGGCATTGTTGGCTTAGAGTCGGATCATTTACAAGGTTGCTTGGAAGATTACTTCGCACGCTCAGAGCAGTTAATGACCCGTCTTTGGTTACGCACGGGAGAGGTTGACGGCAAGCCGCATGCGGCCGGTATGATGTTGCAAGTGTTGCCTGACGATAAAGGCGACGAAGGCGACTTTGATCACCTTGCCCAGCTGACTGAAACGATTAAAAATGATGAACTTTTCAGCCTCAGCGCCAAAGATGTCTTATACCGTCTGTACCATCAAGAGAAAGTCACCCTGTATCCGGCACAAGATGTGGTGTTTAAATGCAGTTGCTCCCGTGAACGCAGTGCCGGTGCTATTGCCGCGATTGAGCGCAGTGAAGTCGACAAAATGGTCGCGGAAATGGGTACGATCCATTTGCACTGTGATTACTGTGGCACTGACTATGCGTTCGATAGCGTTGATGTGGCGGCAATTTTTGAGCAAAACGCCAGCTCCTCCTCTCAAATGCAATAACCACGTGCTACATTTTTAGCGCTTCGAAGTAAATAAGCTTGACCAAGCTCAAAAGCCAGCACAACGCTGGCTTTTTTCTTATTCCTTCCCGACTTAACTCACATTTTTCTGCGCGTTATTTTTGTACAAACAATAATAGGTCTTTGGGTAGCGCAAACGTTTAACTAAGCGTTACCATGTCTATGACATGGCAGCTGGTGGTCCGTACCCTACAATCACAATAACCCCAGTCTGTCGTCATCTATGGAGTCAGTTCCTGAATCTATATTTCAGGTTGCTAGCACAAAGACAGTTAACACCATCTTACCTCAAGGAGCACCTATGACTGTCCTGAACGTCGAATCTGAGGTCGCTGACATCGATCTTTCCCGTTATGGTCTGGAAAATGTCAAAGAAGTCATCCGTAACCCCTCATATGAGCAGTTGTTCGAAGAAGAAACCAAACCTGGGCTGGAAGGCTACGAGAAAGGCGTAGTGACCGAACTCGGCGCGGTGTCGGTAGACACGGGTATTTTTACCGGCCGTTCTCCCAAAGATAAGTACATTGTTCGTGATGACACCACGCGCGATACCCTGTGGTGGTCGGATCAAGGCAAAAACGATAATAAACCGATCGATCAAGCGGTATGGAATGATCTCAAGGCACTGGTCACACAACAACTCTCTAATAAACGCCTGTTTGTCGTTGATGGCTATTGCGGTGCCAACCCCAACACACGATTACGTATTCGCGTGATCACCGAAGTGGCTTGGCAGGCGCACTTCGTCAAAAATATGTTTATTCGTCCAACCGAGGAAGAGCTTAAAGATTTCGAGCCCGACTTTGTGGTGATGAATGGTGCCAAATGCGTGAACAACCAATGGCGTGAACACGGCCTAAACTCAGAAAACTTTACCGTTTTCAACCTCACCGAACGGATGCAGCTTATTGGCGGTACTTGGTATGGCGGTGAAATGAAAAAAGGCATGTTCGCGATGATGAACTACTTCTTGCCGTTGCAAGATGTCGCATCGATGCATTGCTCCGCCAACATGGGCAAAGATGGCGACGTTGCCATCTTCTTCGGGCTATCTGGAACCGGGAAAACCACACTCTCCACCGATCCTAAGCGCCAGCTTATCGGTGACGATGAACATGGTTGGGACGATCAGGGCGTCTTTAACTTTGAAGGGGGCTGCTATGCCAAAACCATCAAGTTATCTAAAGAGGCTGAGCCAGATATATATAACGCCATCCGCCGTGATGCGTTATTAGAAAACGTCACCGTCCGTGGCGACGGCCGCATCGATTTTGACGATAATTCGAAGACAGAAAACACCCGCGTGTCATACCCCATTTATCATATCGATAATATTGTGAAGCCGGTCTCAAAAGGCGGCCATGCCAACAAGGTGATTTTCTTGTCTGCGGATGCATTCGGCATACTTCCACCGGTGTCTAAATTGACGCCTGAACAAACCAAGTACCATTTCTTATCTGGTTTTACCGCGAAGTTAGCAGGTACCGAGCGCGGCATTACTGAACCCACGCCTGCTTTCTCAGCGGCCTTTGGCGCGGCATTTTTGACCTTGCACCCCACCAAGTATGCGGAAGTATTGGTCAAGCGCATGGAGGCGGCAGGGACTGAAGCCTATCTGGTCAATACAGGCTGGAATGGCTCAGGCAAGCGGATATCCATCAAAGATACCCGCGCGATCATCGACGCGATTTTAGACGGCTCGATCGAAAAAGCCGACACCAAGGTAATTCCAATCTTTAATTTGGAAGTTCCTGTCTCGCTAGACGAAGTGAGCGACGGCATTCTTGACCCGCGTGATACCTATGTTGACCCGCTGCAATGGGAAAGCAAAGCGAAAGACCTGGCCACACGCTTTATCGATAACTTCGATAAATACACAGATACCGAAGAAGGCGCAGCCTTGGTCGCTGCAGGTCCACAGTTAGACTAACCCCTAGCCCCATATTGCTGATGCGATATGGGGCGCTATTCCTCAGGGTGACTGGTTGACTGGTTGAAGTTTGGCAACTTTTGCGCCAATCTTACTGCTACTCGTTGCCTGATAGGATTCATTCATGCGCATCCTGGCCAAACTCTTTGCCAGCTTTTTTATCCTAATCATAATCTCACTGTCAGTGATTTTCGTGTTGCTCCATACGCGACACGCCACCCAGGTTTTTACTGCCCTTATCACCCCTATACTGCCAGGCACCTTAACGGCAGAACAGGTGGACTATCACTGGCAACGCCCGCTTCACCTCACTCTGACGCAACCGAATTACCAATATGGCCATCAACACTGGCAGGCCAATACGGCGCGTGTACAGTTCTCTGTCGAACGATGGTCTCACCTGCAATGGGTAAGGATTGACGGTCTAAGCCTTGACCTGACCGATCGGGCCATAACGTCTCTCGATATGCTACCGGCGACGCTTACCATTGGTCGTGTCCTTTTTAATGATCTTTCCCTGCAAGGACAAGGCTGGCAAGCGCAGCAAGTCAGCGCTCAGCTCGATGATTGGCACAAAGGACAAGCCCCCTTAGGATCAGTTCGCGGCCGCGCGCAATGGGAGGCCAAACAAGTCGACTGGCATGGGCTACAAGCCTCCCGACTTTTAGTCGATGCCACACCAGCGCCTAACGGTTGGCAATTCCGCGGCGTGTCTTTTGAGTGGCAAGGTGCCGCGATCAGCGCCCAAGGCCATTGGCAGCCAGGTGCGCTCGCCTTAACCCAGTTAACCCTGAGCGATGTCATTATCGACGGGGAAGACACGTATCAACGCGTGTCCAACGCCTTATTGCAATGGCCCCACACAACCACGTTAACCATCGACCGTACTGATATTCGCCAACTCAGTGCCGAAACCGAACAGTTTTCGGTGAATGGCCTCACCTTATCGGCCGAGCACATCACCATTGCGCCAAAGACGCCTTGGTGGCAACAGCCTAAGCTGCGTGCATCATTCAACGCTGACTATATCCGCTGGCACACGCAGACTTGGGATCAACCGCTTGGGGATATTGAACGTCACGGCGAAAGCTGGGTGATCCATCAGTTGACCAGTCAATGGCAAGAAGGATTTGTCGGGCTATCCGGGCACTTTTCTAAGCGTCATTGGCAGATTGATAAGCTACAAGCCAATAACCTGACACTCAGTCACGCAGTGCTTTCTCCGCTGATGGCGGCACTCCCGGAGTGGCCAGAGACACTGTTCATTGACGACGTATCACTGAAACATAATCAATGGCTGGCCTTATCGCCGCAGTTTCCTATCAAAATCAGTGGCATTGATGTTAATGGACGCGCATTGCAGCTATCCCCGTTCAAACAATGGCGCTTAACCGATGGCCGTTTGACCGCCAGCGCAAGCCACGCCAGCATCAATCAGCATTGGCTGGCTGAGCCCTATTTGCGCCTCGATGCTGATCAAGGGAAATTAACCCTCCAGCAGCTATTACTGGGCTTCCCTGATGGCCAACTGGCTGTATCAGGAACCTGGGACTTAAGCGCCCCTAGTCAACCATGGTCACTGCTTGTGGATGGGTTACAAATTCCGCTCTCTGTTTATCAAGACTGGTTTGATTGGCCCCTCCCCCTGACAGGGTTTCATGATATTGAGGCAAAGTGGTCAGGGCTGGCAGCGGATCGAGAAAGCTTCAATGTGGGGCTCAATGGCGAGATGGATATCACCTTCTTAGATGCAAAAACCCATGCAGACTCAGACACAAATTGGGCCACACAAATAAGCGCTTGGCTGCAACCGCCAAGCCCCAAGAAGGACAAACAACAGACTTTCCCGTTTGAGACTTTATCCATTGATGCTGATCGCGGCCAACTGACCGGTGCACTGCAAGGCGAGACACGCTTATCCATCCAGTGGCCGATTTATCGCACGGACGCCCCACGCATTCGTTAGCGTAACAAGGCCAACTGAGGGGCAGGTTGTGCGGTAGCGCCATCATCCGAGGGGAGCAGGACATAGGTGCCGGTAAACACACCGGCTTTTTCATCACCACTGAAAAAATCGACTTCTAACGTCACACGGGCACGGCGTCCGTTTTCTAATCGATCGAGCTCGCCACTAAGGTTATCGAGTGACACACTCGCCCGGGGCCGTTCTGCAACCGGACGACGGTAGCGAATATGGCTATCCGCTAGGACAATATCCGCGCTGAGTTGGCGCTCTTTCATCAATAGCCATACCATGCCCCAACCGGTTAACGTCGCAAGGCTGAAAATACTGCCCGCAAACATGGTTTGGCGAGGGTTTAAATTGGCGTTTAAATTGGCGCTCACTTCAAAGCTGTAGCCAGTGAACTGGCTAATTTTGACTCCCATTTTGTCGCTAATCGGAATGTGTGCTTGCCAACGCTGCTGAAGCTCGGTGCACCACTCGGGACGGCGAACCACATCCGATAACGGATCCAAGGGTTTAACCATCTGCTGATGACGTATCGGTCCTCGCTCGTCACTCAGATCGCCCTGACGGAGGAAATCGTGTTGCGCATAAAAGCTCACCGCCTCTTCACGCGCACTGCACACCAGACGCTTAGCGCCCTCTTCCCGCGCCAACGACTCTAACGCCATGAGCACTAAGGCGCCTAAACCACGATTACGATAATCTGGTGACACCGCCATATATCGGATTTGGCCGTCATTGTCTGGGGTTAAGTACAAGCGTCCAATCGCGACCGGCGCGTCATCACTGTCTACGATCATACGATGGCACGCATTAACATCATACGCATCGCGCTCTGAACCACGCGGCGCATGCCATGGTTCTCTTAACATCCGATAACGAAAATCATAATAACGCGCTAGCTCTTGCTCTGTGCGCGGGGTAACGATTCTAAACATGCCTGTCTCTCCTTGTGAGGCGCGTGGTTATACCTGAAGCCAGAAAGTCACAGGACCATCATTAACGAGGCTGACTTTCATGTCAGCGGCGAATTGACCCGTTTGCGTTTTTAACCCTGCACGCTGGCAATCCTGACAAAATACCGTGTACAAACGTTCTGCTTCATCAGGCGATGCCCCCGAGAAGCTCGGACGCATTCCCTTTTTTGTGTCGGCAGCCAGGGTAAACTGCGATATCACCAACAATTCACCGCCGTACTGAGACACATTGAGATTCATTTTGCCATTATCGTCTTCAAACACACGATAACCTCTGACTTTATGCGCCAGTTTCGCGGCATCCGCATCGGTATCGCCCTTTTCGACGCCCAGAAGCACCACCAGCCCTTTCCCTATCGCACCGAGGATCTCACCGTCGACAGTGACATTGGCTTCACTCACGCGTTGAATTAGGGCAATCATAAGGCGCCTCCGCTTGATTGATTAAAGGATGGGATGGCTCAGCCAAACCGGCTGACTGATTGTTAACCGCTGGCGAGGTGCCACTTGGCCACCAAGTCTCCGACTCTCTTAAAGTCGCGGTAACTTGTGCGCCGAATAATACAATACACCAGCTAAAATACACCCACACAAACAGAATGGGCACCACGGCCAGAGCGCCGTAAATTAATTGATACGAGGGAAAGTGGGCAACATATAGCGCGAATACTTTTTTACTTAGCTCAAATAGCACACTCGCCACAGCCGCACCGACCAAGGCATGGCGAAGGCGCACGCGAGTATTGGGTACCAGGGTATATAATCCCATAAAGGTGAGCGTGGTTAAAAGAAAAGGCAGGATTCGGAGTAAGGTGGTAAACAAATCATTCGCCAGCCCTGTCTGTAATAACGACAAAGACGTTAAGTAAGAGCTCAGCGCGATGCTAGTACCAATCAAAATAGGCCCTAACGTGAGCACCATCCAATAGATTGAGAACGCAATCATCATCGGCCGTTTGGTCTGAATTTTAAACGTGTGGTTCAAACTTTTGTCGATCGCCGAGATCAGCATAATCGCGACCACAAACAAAAAACTAACCCCAACAGCGGTCATCTTACCGGCGTTAGCAACAAATTGGTTGAGATAGCGTGCCACCACCTCACCGGCGGCGGGAACAAAATTATTGATCACAAATGTTTGTAAGGTATCACCCACTTGAGAAAATCCCGGGAAACTCGAAAAAGCAGACAACACGACAGTGACTAAGGGGACCAAAGAAAGCAGCGTGACATACGCCATATAACCGGCACTCACCGTGAGCCTGTCTTCGCCCATACGCTGCCACAAATGCGTGAGCATCGCTTTCAACCAATTACGGCTGTCATGCCACGTTTTCTGATTTAGCGTCCCAATTATGCGCATCCTTCCACCTTTATCTTGTGCCCGTTTTACGCGTAATGAGTGTACATGATTTACTTCTCGCTCGCTGCGATCAAAAAAAGGCACCTAACGGTGCCTTTAATCTTGGGACAGAATCTGGTGACTCAGTCACATGATGATATAACGCGATTAACCTTTACGACCAGCGCGCTTGCGGTCTGTCTCAGTCAACAGCTTTTTACGAATACGGATGCTTTCTGGCGTAACTTCAACCAGCTCATCGTCATCAATAAACTCAAGCGCTTGCTCCAAGGTATACTTGATCGCTGGGCTCAATACCTGCGCCTCATCGGTACCCGAGGCACGCACGTTAGTCAATTGCTTACCTTTCAGACAGTTAACCGTCAAGTCATTGGCGCGGTTATGAATACCGATAACTTGACCTTCGTACACTTCATCACCGTGTTCAGCAAACAAGCGACCACGGCCTTGTAGGTTAAACAAGGCATAAGTCAGTGCCTTACCTGCGGCGTTTGAGATCAATACACCGTTGATACGTTGGCCAATATCACCCCCTTTGAATTTACCGTAATGGTCAAAGGTATGATAAATCAGGCCCGAACCAGAGGTCAGGGTTAAGAACTCGGTTTGGAAACCAATTAAACCCCGTGATGGCATCACAAAGTCCATGCGTACACGGCCTTTACCGTCTGGGAGCATGTTGCTCAGCTCGCCTTTACGCAGACCGATGCTTTCCATAACGCCACCTTGGTGCTCTTCGAGCACGTCAATGGTCACGGTTTCAAACGGTTCAAATTTCTCACCGTTTTCTTCTTTGATGATCACTTCAGGGCGAGATACGGCAAGCTCAAAGCCTTCGCGACGCATATTCTCGATAAGGATCGACAAGTGCAATTCGCCACGACCTGATACACGGAATTTATCCGGGTTCTCGGTCTCTTCAACACGCAGCGCCACGTTGTGGACCAGCTCTTTTTGCAAACGCTCAAGGATATTACGTGACGTCACGTACTTACCTTCTAGGCCGGCGAACGGCGAGGTATTGACTTGGAACGTCATGGTCACAGTTGGCTCATCAACGGTCAGTGCGGGGAGCGCTTCAACGTTGCTTGGATCACAGATGGTGTCTGAAATCTTTAGCTCGCCCAGACCCGTAATAGCAATAATGTCGCCCGCTGAGGCTTCATCGACATCAGTACGGTCAAGGCCGAGGTAACCCAAGACGCTACCTACCTTACCATTGCGCTTGCTGCCATCGGCACTGATGATGGTCACTTGCTGGTTCGGTTTCACCGAGCCACGCGTAATTCGACCCACGCCGATAACACCGACATAGGCGTTATAATCAAGCTGAGACACCTGCATTTGCAATGGCGTAGTAATGTCGACGTCAGGCGCATCGACGTTGTCCACGATCGCGTTGAACAACGGCTCCATATCGTCGCCTTCGGTCCCTTCATCTAGGCTCGCCCAACCGTTTAGCGCTGATGCGTAAACCACTTGGAAGTCTAACTGTTCGTCCGTGGCACCCAAGGTGTCAAACAGATCGAAAACTTGGTCCATCACCCAGTCAGGGCGTGCACCCGGACGGTCAATTTTGTTGATAACCAAAATCGGCTTCAGGCCGTGAGCGAAGGCTTTTTGGGTCACAAAGCGGGTTTGTGGCATCGGACCATCAACGGCATCAACCACCAATAAGACCGAATCAACCATCGACATGATACGCTCAACTTCACCACCGAAATCGGCGTGCCCTGGGGTATCAACGATGTTAATTCGATAATCATTCCAGTTAATGGCGGTGTTTTTCGCCAAAATGGTGATGCCACGCTCTTTCTCAATATCATTTGAGTCCATGACACGCTCTTCCACCTCACCGCGGGAAGCCAGCGTACCGGATTGCTGAAGCAGCTTATCCACTAGCGTGGTTTTACCGTGGTCAACGTGGGCAATAATGGCGATATTTCTTAATTTATCTGTTTGTATTTTGGTCATGGACTCTCTTTTTCACTCGTTAGACGCGGCGCGTGTCGAACCTGACACGCTGAGACAGCGTATACTAGCACGACGGGGCCACCATCTGATTAAAAAAACGGCCGTAATGTACCAGATTTTGTCGCAAAACCCACCTTATTCTGTGAATCAGCTCACCATCAAAGTGGCTTGACTGCTGTCTAGTTGGTCATTTGTTAAGCAAATACAAGGATTCACCGGTCTTCGAGCAAACATGAATTTTTAAAGACGGCCCACACTCTCAATACCGATTGTCTGCTAAAAAGAAGAGGGGGATGGGGTTGCACCCATGTCGTGCACAAACATCTGCACCACCTTCGCCCCTTGCACTATGATTGAGCATGTGCGCACAATAATGGTGCAACCCGCTCTCGTTTGACGAGCACTGAGCGGCATTTTTACCCGCCGAGCCTGCTATGGCGTGGTTTTAAATTGTTGGCACAGTTTTCGCTTTGTCATGCAGCAAGGAGCCAATTCGCTATTTACCTAATTTGACACCGGAGGTTATTTCACATGTCAGTAGAAAATGTGCTCGCACTTATTCAAGAAAACGAGGTGAAATTCATCGACCTGCGCTTTACCGATACCAAAGGCAAAGAGCAGCATGTTTCCATCCCCTCTCATCAAGTGGACGATGACTTCTTTGAAGAAGGCAAAATGTTTGATGGTTCATCCGTGGCGGGCTGGAAAGGGATCAACGAATCAGACATGGTCATGATGCCAGATGCAAGTTCGGCCGTGCTTGATCCCTTTACCGAAGAAAGCACCTTGAATATTCGCTGTGATATTCTAGAGCCGTCTACCATGCAAGGGTATGATCGTGACCCACGTTCCATTGCTAAACGCGCTGAAGATTTCATGCGCTCAACGGGGATCGCAGATACCGTTCTAATTGGGCCTGAACCCGAGTTTTTCCTCTTTGATGACGTGAAATTCGCCACCGATATGGCCGGCTCTTTTTACAAAATCGATGACGTCGAAGCGAGCTGGAACTCAGGCACCGCACTGGAAGGCGGTAACAAAGGCCACCGTCCAGGCGTTAAAGGTGGCTATTTCCCGGTTGCACCGGTCGATTCGTCACAAGATATTCGCTCGGCCATGTCATTGGTCATGGAAGAGATGGGCTTAGTGGTTGAAGCGCACCACCATGAAGTGGCAACGGCTGGCCAAAACGAAATTGCGACCCGCTTTAACACCTTGACCACTAAAGCGGACGAAATTCAGATCTATAAATATGTGGTGCACAACGTCGCACACGCCTTTGGTAAGACGGCGACCTTTATGCCGAAACCACTGGTGGGCGATAATGGCTCAGGCATGCACGTTCACCAATCACTGGCCAAAGATGGTCAAAACCTCTTTGCAGGTGATAAATACGGTGGCCTATCTGAAACAGCACTTTATTACATTGGTGGTGTGATTAAGCACGCACGGGCCATTAACGCCTTTGCCAACGCGTCAACCAACTCGTATAAGCGCCTGGTTCCTGGGTTTGAAGCGCCGGTCATGCTGGCTTATTCTGCGCGTAACCGCTCTGCGTCAATTCGTATCCCAGTGGTGCCTAGCCCGAAAGCGCGCCGTATTGAGCTCCGTTTTGCCGATCCAACCGCGAACCCTTATTTGTGCTTTGCTTCGATGCTGATGGCCGGCCTTGACGGTATCAAAAACAAGATTCATCCAGGCGATGCCATGGACAAAGACTTGTATGATCTCCCGGCTGAAGAAGCGGCAGAAATTCCGACGGTAGCGGAGTCCCTTAAAGAGGCTCTACAGGCGCTGGATGCTGACCGCGAATTCTTGACCGCAGGTGGCGTGTTCTCAGACGACTTTATCGACTCATACATCAAACTGAAAAGCGAAGATGTTGAGCGTATTCAAATGACAACGCACCCAGTTGAGTTTGAGCTTTACTACTCGGTGTAACGACTCGTCACGCTGAACATTTAAAATGTAGCCCACCTCGCAGGTGGGCTTTTTTATGCTTGGCGACTGTATGTACCCACTTACAATGCTCCGCAGGGGATCACGCAAACCTAGGGGGCTGTGATGCGTGAGTTAGGTGCTCGTTGGCGAGGAGCTCTTTCGCGAGGAGCTCTTTTACTAGGCGCTATGTTACTGACATTGGCTTTTAGCAGCCATGCCGGCATGCTCTATCAGTGGACCGATGACAACGGCCAGGTGCATTTTAGCGACCAACCTCCGGCGCGCCCGCACCACGTTAGGCCGTATGCATCCCTAACGTCTTCGCCCTCTCTCTACGATGCCTCTTCGTCTTCGACTGAGCAGCCTGCGCCAGCCCTGACACCACCCAAATCGGTGACACTCACCCTTGTATCGCCCAATGATGGCGCAACATTACGCAGTAATCCCGGCGAGCTATCCGTGACAGCCACGGTGTCACCGCTCTCCATCCCCGCCGAGCAAACACGGCTCGTCTTAGACGGCCAGCCCGTTGCGTCTCCCCCAACCATTAGCTTAAACGCATCACAGCGACAGCTGGATTGGCGGCTGGCGCCCATTGATCGTGGCACCCATCAGATTCAAGTCCAATACCTCGAAAGCGGCAAGGTAATTGCATCCTCATCGATACATCACGTGTATTTACACCGCGCGCACGTTAATCAACGCCATCGACGCCAAGATTAACCGACCACGGCACCTAAACCATCACAAACTCAGTGGTACCGGCTGCATCATGCAAGGATCTCGATTACACTCAATGCACCAAACTAGTGCAAACAAGGACGCGACACGGATGACGCCAGCTCAACTGTTTGATCATCTGCTTACCGCCATCATTGTGGTAGACAGCCAATGGCGTATTGAATACGTTAATGCAGCAGCAGAACAGCTAATGCATCAAAGTGCTAGGCGCTTGCGCCAGCAACCCCTCACACAGCAAATTCAGCATGCCAGTGTTGACTGGGCGCACATAGCCAGCGCCACTCAGGCAGGGCAAAGTTTAACGGATAGTGATGTCACTTGGGTGGTTGATGGACAACCACAAAAAGTACAACTCAGTGCAAGCCCCTTATTTGACGCCGAGGATGAGGGCCGTCTGTTACTTGAAGTCAACGTCGTGAGCCAGCAACAAAGGATCAGCAAGGAGCTGACCCAAAAAGCGCAACAACAAGCAGCAAAAGAACTGGTGCGTGGCTTGGCTCATGAAATAAAAAACCCGCTAGGCGGATTGCGCGGGGCGGCACAGCTACTGGAAAAAATGCTACCCGATGCCAGCCTCGCGGAGTATACCCAAATCATTATCGAGCAAGCGGACCGCTTAAGAAATTTAGTCGACCGCTTGCTTGGACCGCAGCGCCCGGGATTACGCCAACGGCAAAATATACACGTGGTCTTGGAGAAAGTCCGTCAACTGGTCAGCCTTGATCATCATGACGGGGTGCATATTGTGCGCGACTATGATCCCAGTTTGCCTGATTTTGATATGGATCCAGAGCAGCTTGAGCAGGCGATCCTCAACGTCGTCACCAATGCCGCCGACGCGGTGAGTGGCCAAGAGGATGCACGCCTCACACTGCGCACCCGCACCGGTTTTCAAACCGTGATTCATGGTCAACGCCATCGTGTCGTGGCCCAGATAGAAATCATCGACAATGGCCCAGGTATCGCCCCTCACTTACAAGATACCTTGTTCTATCCGATGGTCACCAGCAAAGCGGATGGTAACGGACTCGGACTGGCCATTACCCACCACTTAATCGATCAACACCAGGGCAAAATTGAAGTGAATAGCTGGCCGGGCCATACCTGCTTCACTATCCAATTACCCATTATTGAAAAGGATAGACCGCATGAGTAAAGGGACCATTTGGGTCGTGGATGATGACAGCTCGATTCGTTGGGTGATGGAGCGAACACTGAGTGCCGCGGGCCTCACGTGCGATACATTTTGCGATGCTGAAAGTGTAATGAGTGCGTTGCACGAGCGCACCCCCGACGTTTTAGTGTCAGACATTCGCATGCCAGGCAGCGATGGGCTTGCTCTGCTCAATGTGGTGCAAGCACAACACCCAGGCTTACCCGTCATTATCATGACCGCCCACTCTGATTTAGATGCCGCGGTTAATGCCTATAAAGAAGGCGCGTTTGAGTACCTGCCAAAACCTTTCGATATTGACGAAGCCTTAGCCTTGGTTGAGCGCGCGTTAGCCCACGTTAAAGAACAGCAAAAGCAGCAAACGGCGACGCAACCACAAGCACAAACGCCAGAAATCATTGGCGAAGCCCCGGCGATGCAAGAAGTGTTTCGCGCCATCGGTCGGTTATCGCGCTCATCCATTTCGGTGTTAATCAACGGTGAGTCCGGCACCGGCAAGGAGTTAGTCGCCCAAGCGCTTCACCGCCATAGTCCGCGTTCAGAGCAAGCCTTTATTGCCCTGAACATGGCAGCAATCCCAAAAGATTTGATCGAGTCAGAGCTGTTTGGGCATGAGAAAGGCGCATTTACCGGAGCCAATGCCGTTCGCCAAGGACGGTTTGAGCAAGCCAATGGCGGCACCTTATTTTTAGATGAAATTGGTGACATGCCGTTGGATGTGCAAACGCGTTTGCTACGCGTGCTCGCCGATGGTCAATTCTATCGCGTGGGTGGCCACGCAGCCGTCGATGTGGATGTCCGTATTATTGCCGCGACCCACCAAGATTTAGAGCGCCTTGTCACCAATGGTACATTCCGAGAGGACTTATTCCATCGCTTAAATGTGATTCGCGTCCACCTTCCATCACTCAAGGACAGGCGCCAGGACATCCCGCAACTGTGCCAACACTTTTTGGCCCGCGCGGCTAAAGAGTTAGATGTCGAGGCCAAACAACTTCACCCGGACACCGAAGCCATGATGAGTCAGCTTCCGTGGCCTGGCAATGTGCGTCAGCTGGAAAACACCTGCCGCTGGCTCACGGTGATGGCCAGCAGTAAAGAAGTACTCCCCGGTGATTTACCGCGCGAATTGGTCAATCAGCCATTGTCTGTGACCGACAGTGAAGCGAAAGACTGGCAGGATGCACTCACTCAATGGGCTCAGGACGCAATCACTCAGGGGCAGCATGGCATTTTGCAACAAGCATTGCCTAACGTGGAGCGAATACTCCTACAATCAGCGTTGCAACATACTCATGGGCATAAGCAAGAAGCCGCGAAAATTTTAGGATGGGGACGTAATACACTGACACGCAAGCTGAAAGAGCTTAATATTGAGCACTAACGCAATATTAAAACTAACACAATTTGAACCTCTGCTAAATTTAAGTAAAGAGATTGAAGTAAAAACCGTTGATCGTGTTAACTTCAATGGTGTTTAGTTGATGAGAAAAGTGATGTTGTTGTTCTGATGAGAAACATGCGCCCATTGTCGATTCGAGCCGCTGTAATGCTCCCCGTGTTTCTCGTGCTCACGTTCACCTTGATTGTGATCATTCTGACCATTAACAACCACTACCGCACCAGCTCTCAGTTTGTCGGTAAGTTACTGCTGGACGATTACTCTCAAGGGATTGAATTAGACTTACGCCAGTATCTTCAGCACCCGTTTAACGCCAACGTATTTGTCGCTGAGCGTCTCGCCGCTCGCCTCCAAGCCGCCCCCATCAACAATAAAGGCTTGCGAGACTATTTACTCAGTAGTCACACGTCGCTTTATCAAGCCATGCCATACATGCAAGTGCTCAGCATTGGCGTTGATGCGAACGGCGATTATTTTGGCTATCGCAAAAATCAAGCAGGCCAGTCGATTTTGATGGAGCGAAGTGATGCCACACAAGGCGCATTACGCATCTTCGACGGTCGAACGTTAAACGCCAATATTGTTTACCAAGACAGCCACTATGATCCTCGTGTTCGCCCCTGGTATATTCCAGCCTTTAACCGCGAACAACCACGCTGGACCGATATATACCTCGATGCTGATGAAATCGGCGAAGTATCACTCTCTGCCATTGCGCCCGTGCAGGTTAGTGGCGAGGTCTGGGGGGTGGTCGCCAGCGATATCAAGCTGAACGCCTTTAATCGCTTTCTCAGTGAGCGCCAGCAAAAACTCGGCGGCGCGCTTTTTATTGTCGATGACGAAGGCAGGATGATCGCCCATAGCGGCAACAGCAGTCCTAGCAACATTTTACACTTCCCTAATATCACCAATAACTCAGTACTCAACGCCACCATCAATGAGATATCGGCTGATTGGCCTCCTGAACCTGAAAAGCTCGGCAAATCGTTTCATTTCGACATCCATGAAAAACAGGGTCACTTCTATGGCACCGTCAAAAAAATCGCCTTACCGCCGCCTTTTCAGCATCAATGGTATGTGGTGGCCGCCCTGCCTGATCAGCTGCTTCTCGAAAGCTTGTTAAGCCAACAAGAAATCAGTATTTATTTAGTGATCGCAATATCGGTAATTGGCTTGGTGATTGTTTATTTAATTATTCGCCAACTCACTCGGCCCTTGCGTGACACCGCAGAGGCGGCGGCAAAGCTCGCCTCAGGCAATCTCACCTATCGAATTAACACCCCTGCCAACCTGCGGGAGATTGCGATATTAAAAGACGCGTTTAATAACATGTCCGGCAAAATGCAAGAGTCATTCAACCGCTTACGTCAGCAAGTCCGCCAAGATAACTTAACCCAGTTGTATACGCGCGAAGGCTTGATCGAACAAGCCGCCGGGCTGCGTTATCGGTCACCGAATACCTTGGCGATTTTAGGGGTCAATGGCTTTCGAGATATTAACGATAGCCTAGGTCAAGACGGCGGTGATGTGCTGCTATGTGCCATCGCACAACGATTAACAGATTTAGCCGATGGCTCCAGTATGCTAATCGCACGCGTTCGCGGTGATGAATTTGCAGTCCTGGCGCCCCACACCACTAACCGAACCCAGTCAGAAGCGCTAGTGAGTCAACTACTGAGTCTGTTTAACCGCCCAGTCACTATCGGTAACGACGATGTCCTGGTGGATGCTTGTGCCGGGGTGGTGTTCGGTTATACCTACGGGGATGCCATTCATGAAAGCCTCCAACACGCAGGGTTGGCTCTCAGTGAAGCCAAGCGCAGTGATGCGGCGATGTATGTCTATTTTGAAGCCAGTATGCAAGCTCGGGTGCAAGAACAGTCTCGGCTCCTGCTTGAGCTTCATCATGCCGTTCAGCATCATGAATTCGTCGTGTTCTATCAACCTTTCGTGCGCTTAAGCGATGGCTATTTCTGTGGCGCAGAAGCCTTAGTGCGCTGGGAAAGCCCCAGCCGTGGCATGGTGTCCCCAGCAGAGTTCATTCCGGTCGCCGAACAAAGCGGTTTAATCAACCAAATCGGCATGCAAGTGCTTGAACAAGCCGCTTTTGATACGGTCGCACAAATTGAAGCCGGACGATGGCCTGCCCATTTCCAATTACATGTCAACTTATCAGCACGACAGTTATTATCGGCTGACTTTATCGACAAGTTGGAGCAAGTGCTCACACGCACACAACTTCCGCCCGAGAATTTAACCTTAGAGATCACTGAGTCACAGTTGATGAGCCATGAGCATCTCGCGACCTCTGGGCTCACTAAAATCCGCGCCCTTGGGATTAAAATTGCGATTGACGACTTTGGTACGGGCTATTCTTCATTGGCCTATTTACATCAGATGGCTTTCGATAGCCTAAAAATCGACCGTAGCTTCGTCCATTCGATGACCGAAAACAGCACCAACCAAAGGATCATTGAAGCCGTGGTTGCCATGACCCGAGGCATGGATGTCCACTTGGTCGCTGAAGGCATTGAAACCAAAGAAGAGGCGGCTAGGTTACGTGAAATTGGTTGCCATTATGCGCAAGGGTTCTTGTTCGCCAGGCCCCTACCCTTGGCCGAACAACCAACAGAACGGGTAACGGATAAATTGCCAACGCGATAAGGCTCACGTCCTACGCGCTTCGACAGCTGACGCATGGCGCCACAGTCGCTATACTGAGCGCCAACTCACCGGCTGGGAACCAACGATGATGAGACACGATTTTCCTTTAACGGACCTACACCGTCACCTCGATGGCAACATCCGCATCAATACGATTTTAGAGCTTGGTCAGCAGTTTTCGATGCCGCTGCCGGCACATGACATTGAAAGCCTGCGCCCCCATGTACAGGTGGTTGATACCGCGCCTGATTTGGTCGCGTTTCTCTCAAAACTTGATTGGGGTGTGGCAGTACTCGGGGATCTCGACGCGGTACGGCGCGTGGCGTATGAAAACGTCGAGGATGCCCTAAATGCACACATCGACTATGCCGAACTACGATTTTCGCCCTACTACATGGCGATGAAACATCAACTGCCCCTCGAAGGCGTGGTGGAAGCCGTCGTCGATGGCGTGCAGGCCGGCAGCCGTGACTTTGGCGTGAAAACCAACCTGATTGGCATCATGAGCCGTACTTTCGGCACCCAAGCCTGTATGGCCGAGTTGGATGCACTACTGACACAGAAATCGCAACTGGTTGCCATCGATTTAGCCGGTGACGAACTGGGGCAGCCCGGAGACCAATTCACCGAACATTTTGCCAAAGTTCGAGCCAGTGATTTGCAAGTGACGGTTCACGCTGGTGAGGCTGCGGGCGCTGAGAGTATGTGGCAGGCGATTAACGAGCTAGGCGCGACCCGTATTGGCCATGGCGTGAAAGCGATTGAAGACCCCGCTTTAATGGACTATTTAGCCAAGCACCGTATCGGGATTGAATCCTGCCTAACCTCGAATATTCAGACCAGTACCATTGCTGATCTCGCACAGCATCCGGTGCGCCAATTCCTCGACCACGGTATTCTGGCATCGTTAAATACCGACGATCCAGCCGTGGAAGGCATCGAGCTGCCCTATGAATATGAAGTCGCGGCCCCAGCCGCGGGCTTAACCGCTACACAAATCAACACACTACAAGAAAATGGCCTAACCATTGCCTTCTTGTCTGACCATGAGAAAGCGGCGCTAATAGCCAAAGCTGCGGCCCGCTAATGGGCTGTGGGTGTTATAAAAAAACCGCCATTTGGCGGTTTTTTTGTTTAAATCACCCGTGAGAACTGTTGTTGTCGCGCCCTATCCCGTAAATAAATATCAAAACTCATACAGATATTACGGATCAGCATCCGACCGGTTTTGGTCACGCTGATGGTCTGGTCGGTAACACGGACCAAATCGTCGTCAATAAAACACTGTAGCAACTTGAGATCGTCAGCAAAGTAACGGTCAAAATCAATCTGATAACGTGCGGCGATCACCGCCTTCTCAAGGGTAAAGTTACACATCAAGGCTTTAATCACATCGCGGCGAATACGATCATCGCGCTCCAACATGACGCCTTTAAATAAGGCATGTCGCTCCGCATCCACTTGGTGATAATACCGCTTCATCTCTTTTTGATTTTGCGCGTAACAATCACCAATCATCGAAATCGCCGACACACCCAATCCTAATAAGTCACAGTCACCCTGGGTGGTGTAGCCTTGAAAATTACGATGCAAGCGTCCCTCACGTTGCGCAACCGCCAGCTCATCATCGGGCAACGCAAAGTGGTCCATACCAATAAATTGGTACCCCGCCGCCGTTAGCGTGTTAATGGTTTCTTGCAGCATGGTGAGCTTGGCGTCGGGTGACGGTAAGGCATTCTCGTCTATTTTCCGCTGGGCGGCGAATAAATTAGGTAAATGGGCATAGTTAAACACTGATAGCCGCCCAGGGCGCATGGTGAGCACTTGCTCTAGCGTGTTGGCAAATCCCTCGGGTGTTTGGCTGGGTAAACCATAAATCAAATCAAGATTGGTGGAGCGAAAGCCAAGCTCTCGCGCACGTGCAACCAATGCGTGAATAAAGTCTTCATCTTGCTCTCGGTTGACCAGCTGCTGCACTTTTTTATCAAAGTCCTGCACGCCAATACTGATGCGATTAAACCCTTCACTGCGCAGATGATCGAGCATATCCAGCGGGATTTCACGTGGGTCCACCTCGATACTGATTTCCGCATCGTCTTCAAACTGGAACTCTTGGCGCAGTAACCCCATTAGACGCGAGATCTGTGCTTTGGTGAGAAAGGTGGGTGTACCGCCTCCCCAGTGCAATTGAGTAACCCGACGGGCGCCCAGTAAGAATGCACGCTGGCGAATTTCATGTTCCAAGGCATCCAGATACTCATCCGCCTTATGTTGATGCCGGGTCACCACTTTGTTGCAGCCGCAGTAATAGCAGAGCTTGTGACAAAATGGGATATGCACATACAACGACAACGGCCGCTCAGGATACTGGCTACATGCCATATCAAATTCCGCAGGCGTAAATGCCTCATGGAATTCAAGCGCGGTGGGGTACGAGGTATAGCGGGGCCCTGAATAATTATACTTATTGATCAAGGCTTGATCCCAAATGATTTGTGGTGATGACATGGCTTACATTCCGCAAAGGCGCTTAGGAAAGGAGAACAAAGTGTAGTGTGCCACAGCCTTAAGTCAGGTGTTTAGCACTACCCGCATTGATATGGTGAAAGTGTCGGCGAGATCGATTTTCGCCTAATAATTATAAGGGTATTGTGCCAAAATAATAAAGGAATGCCGCTGCGAGCAGCCGCATTCCAAGCAGGTACACTTAGTGGGTCAAAATATGATCAGGGATATGCCGGCCACCCGTAAAGGCCAAAATCTCGGCCAACTCGGCTTTTATCGCCTGCTCGAGTCGCGCTTCATGCTTGGCACGATCAAAGTCCAACCGCATCCGTTCGTTCTTTTTAAGGGTTTTCCTGGCATCACCTCGTGGGGTGTCTTTGACCGCCTCGTAAAGTTCAAATAACGCAGGGTAGCGGCTATCAAATTCAACCCGCTTTTCCCCTTGGAGGTGATCCATAATCATATAAAGACGAATCGCCGCCTCGGACAAATCACATTGATCTTTCAAGGCTGCGAACGCAATCACATCAACGCTTTCAATGATTTTATCATTCCGCTTTTTTATCGCCGCCTCTTCCATCTCCGCTTGCAGCGCCGTCTGCCGCTTGAGTCTTGCCAGCAAAGTCCCGGCGTATACCGATAACGCTAAAATAATCAGCGCGCCTAGTCCTGCTAGTATCCAGATCCCGTCCTGCACCTGCTACTCCTCTTTAATCGTTCTGTTGCTCAAATTTGGCAAGCAGATCGCTTTCATCATCCTCCGGTGTATCCTCGTCGCTCAGCAACCCTAGCTTATCCATCAGCACTTCAATGCGATCGAGTTTTTCATCGACATAGTTTTGCAGCCCTGCCCCGAGCTTTTCACCGTTTTCGATGCGATCGAGTAAGACATTCAGTTGCGGGTCTTGCTCGAGCTTTTCCAGCTCTTGCGCAGGGGTCAACGTGGATTGTTTCGGTTTCGCAGCTTCAGGCCCCAATGGAATCGGTTTTTTACTGCCAATCCGTGGGTCTTTCTTGCCGCCGCGACGATGCGTTTGCACATCACTTTCTTCAGAATGACGCGATCCTGCTTTTTTTCCTTTCCGTTTTTTCTGCTTTTTCAGCATGCGAGCAATTCGATCTTGCTCGGTCTGGTTTTTATCTACGTATTGCGCCGGGCCTTCCGATCCTGTGCGGCGCGTTTTCTTTTTACGCGTCATAACAATGGTTTCCTCATTAATATTACATCGTTGCCCAAAAAGGTCAGTTCGAAGCCAGCTTGAGCAGCTAGAAATTGAAACGTTTGGCGGCTAAAAAAGCTGACATGAGTCAGGTCATTCTTATAGTGCCAGCGTGAAAATGCCGCTGGATCCTGGACCAGCTTGGTCATGATCCCCAGATACCCACCCGGCTTTAGCATGGATAGCCATTGTGTCCACTGCTCGGCGGGGTGATAAAAGTGCTCAATCGCTTCGGTGCAGGTGATAAAATCGTAACCACGCGCCAACACCTGTGTATCAGGGGCATAGAAGGGATCATAGCAGGCGATTGAATGTCCCGCGTCACGCAGCATGTTTGCAAGCACCGGCCCCGGACCACAACCAAAATCTAGGCCGTTGCGTGGCGATTCAGCTAACCGCGCAAGTAACGGGGTGGCCAACCGCGATAAGAAGCGCTGATAACCCGCATCATCAGGATGATTTTGGTGCAAGTCATAAATGGCTTTCTCATCGTGCGGTGCCAGCAGTGCCTGGCGATCAATAAACACCAAATCACAACGCGTACATTGAAAATAGGCGCGGCGCTTATCGGTATGGTAAGGGTGAGTCTGGGTATGCTCACATAAAGGGCAGTGCTGCATGTTATTCGTCTATGCCAAAAGCTGGCGCGAATGTAGCAGAAAGTGGGTCAATAAAAAAGCGACAGGCATAATGCCTGTCGCGGTATCGCCTTGGCGATATAAGCGGGTGTCGTCCGTCCTGGTACGTCTTTCATCCCTGCTCAATAGCGTTTTACGCCTTGGTTTTAACATCCTGTTAGTGTGGTTGGCTTACCTGCCTAACGGTCGCATCCTGCGTCCTTGTCGTCATAACATCCACATCACATCCTGTGCGAGACTATCCTTGCATGCCGACCTTGGCGAGTTCACATCCTGTGGCAACACCTTACTGGTGTGAAAAGCTTTCCTTAGCCGGTTGGCCTATTCTTGGCGTCAACGTCCGGTTGATGATGATAGCGTATCCTAATCACTTAATTTGCCTAGCATGCCAAACAAAAAAATCCTGTTTAAAAAAGAAATGTGCGCATTAAGTGATTGAATATATAG